>VGRA01000447.1 GCA_016875515.1 Deltaproteobacteria bacterium
TTGTCCGCGGCCGGCGTTGAGTACCTCCTGGTGTGGGCACACGCGCTCGCGGCACACGGACACGTCCGTGCCACGAAGGACCTGGACATCTGGATCCGCGCTTCCGCCGAGAATGCCCCGAGGGTCCTCCGCGCGTTGCGCCAGTTCGGAGCGCCCACGGTGGAGCTGGACGAGGGCGACCTGGGCGCCCCCGGCTTCGTGTTCCAGGTGGGCGTTTCGCTCGTGCGAATCGACCTGTTGACGGAGATTGATGGGGTCACGTTCGAGGAGGCCTGGGCCAGGCGCAGGGTCCGCGCAGCGGGCGGGCTCGAGGTTCCCGTGCTCTCCGTGGAGGATCTGCTCCGGAACAAGCGCGCCACGGGGCGGCTGCAGGACATGGCGGACGCCGAGGCGCTCGAGCGGCTCTCCCGCGGCTGAACCCGCACCGGGGGACCCGCCCGGCGTCCGCCTTGAGACAGGCCGGGGGCTCTGCTAGAGCGCCGACCCACTTATGGCCGCCAACGTCTCCATCGCCCGCCGCTACGCCCGCGCCCTCATCGACGTCGCCTCCAGCAGCAGCACCCTGGACGCCGTGGGCACCGAGCTCGCCGCGCTCGCAGGCGCCTTCCAGGGCAGCCGCGAGCTGTCCGACGTGATGGTCAACCCCGCCTACCCGGTCTCGGACCGCCTGGCGGTGGTGGAGAAGCTGGTCTCCACCTTCAAGCTCTCCGCGGCCACCACCAACCTCCTGATGCTGCTGGTGGAGCGCAACCGGGTGGGCTTCCTCCCGGACATCCAGCGCCTGTACGCGGACCTGGCAGACGCCCAGTCCGGCCGCGTGCGCGGCACCGTGTCCTCCGCCGTGCCCCTGGCCCCGGAGACGGTGAAGGCCATCGAGGCCTCCCTGCAGAAGGTCACCTCCCGCGCCGTGGTGCTGGACACCAAGGTAGACCCCTCGCTGCTCGGCGGCGTCACCGCCACGGTGGGGTCGCTCATGCTGGACGGCTCGGTCAAGACGCAGCTGGAGCAGCTGCGCCGCGAGCTCCGCGGCACCCCGTAACGGACCCGTTTGCCCCGCACGACCCCCGTGCTAAGGCGCCTCCCACTTTCCGCAGTTCCCCCCCACCCAAGGGCTTGAAACACCATGCAAATCCGGGCTGACGAAATCAGCAGCATCCTCCGCGAACAGATCAAGGACTTCGGCAAGAAGGTCACCGTGGCCGAGACCGGCACGGTCCTCTCCGTGGGCGACGGCATTGCCCGCGTCTACGGGCTGGAAGGGTCCCTCTCCGGCGAGCTGGTGGAGTTCACCAACGGCGTGCAGGGGCTGGTGCTCAACCTGGAAGAGGACAACGTGGGCGTCGCGATCATGGGCGACTTCATGGGCATCCGCGAGGGCGACACCTGCAAGCGCACCGGGCAGATTGCCTCCGTGCCGGTGGGCCCGGCGCTGCTCGGCCGGGTGGTGAACGCGCTCGGCCAGCCGCTGGACGGCAAGGGCCCCATCGCCTCCACCGAGTCCCGGAAGCTTGAAATCAAGGCCCCCGGCATCGTGAAGCGCAAGAGCGTGCACGAGCCCATGCAGACCGGCATCAAGGCGCTGGACGCGCTGGTGCCCGTGGGCCGCGGCCAGCGCGAGCTCATCATCGGCGACCGGCAGACGGGCAAGACCGCCGTCGCCATTGACGCCATCATCAACCAGAAGGGCCAGAACGTCTTCTGCGTGTACGTGGCCATTGGCCAGAAGCAGTCCACGGTGGCGCAGGTGGTGGCCAAGCTCCAGGCGCACGGCGCCATGGACTACACCATCGTCGTGGCGGCCAACGCCTCGGACCCGGCCCCCATGCAGTTCTACGCGCCGTACACCGGCTGCACCATGGGCGAGTTCTTCCGGGACAACAAGCAGCACGCCCTCATCGTGTACGACGACCTGTCCAAGCAGGCCGTGGCGTACCGCCAGCTGTCGCTGCTGCTGCGCCGCCCCCCGGGGCGCGAGGCCTACCCGGGCGACGTGTTCTACATCCACTCCCGCCTGCTCGAGCGCGCCGCCAAGCTGTCCGACGCCGAGGGCGCCGGCTCGCTCACCGCGCTGCCCATCATTGAAACGCAGGCCGGCGACGTATCCGCGTACATCCCCACCAACGTCATCTCCATCACGGACGGGCAGATCTTCCTGGAGACCAACCTGTTCTACGCAGGCGTCCGCCCGGCCATCAACGTGGGCCTCTCCGTGTCCCGCGTGGGCTCGGCAGCCCAAATCAAGGCCATGAAGCAGGTGGCCGGCTCGCTGAAGCTGGAGCTCGCGCAGTACCGCGAGCTTGCCGCCTTCGCCCAGTTCGGCTCTGACCTGGACAAGGCCACGCAGGAGACGCTCGCCCGCGGCGAGCGCCTCACCGAGCTGCTCAAGCAGAACCAGTACGAGCCGATGCCGGTGGCCAAGCAGGTGATGCAGATCTACGCCGCCACCAACCGCGACGACGCGCAGAAGCGCGGCTGGATCCGCGACGTGCCCGCGAAGGAAGTGGTCCGCTGGGCGAAGGAGTTCATGGAGTTCTCGGACGCCAAGTTCCCCCAGCTGGCCACGGACATCGCGGAGAAGAAGGAGCTCACCGCGGACATCAAGGCCACGCTGAACAAGGCCCTGGCCGAGTTCAACGACGTGTTCCAGAAGACCGCGTAAGCGCGCTTCCCGGCAGCACCCCGCGGGCCCCGGCTCTCACGTCCTCACGGACGGCCGGGGCCTTCGTGTTTCCGCAGCGCGCCGAAGAGCCGGTCCACCCTCAGGTGGCTGATGCCGAAGTTCCGGTCCGGCGCAGCGAAGTGGCGCGCCATGTGGTGCGCCCGCAGCCGCTAGCCCCAGGCCGTCCGCGGCCTGTGCGCGTGGGTGGCCCAGTGCAGCAGGTCGTACCAGAGGTACCCGGCCATGAAGCCTACGTAGGCCGGCACCGTGGCCGCAGGAACGTCCAACGCCCACAGCGGCCCGAAGATGGCGGCTGCCGCGGGCAGCGAGGCCCCGAGCGGCATCACCAGGCGGGCGAAGTCCCCCGGGTAGTCGGGGTGGTGGCCGTGAAGGATGGCGTGGAAGCGGCGCGAGAGCGGCCCTACCCCTTCCCAGTTGAAGAGGTTGCGGTGGAGCAGGTACTCGGAGAGCTGCCACGCCACAAAGCCCACGGGCAGCCACAGCGCCGCTTGGCGGCCGTCCGTGCGCCCCTTCCCCCAGGCCCACGCGAGCAGGGCGGAGAGCGCCGGCACGTAGAAGAGGAACGGCGCGGCCGGGTGGACGCGGGAGCCCCACTCCAGCAGCGGGCGGTCGAACATCCGCGGGGACAGCGGCTTGGCAGTGGGCTTCATGCAGGCGCTGAACGGTGCGCACGGGCCGCCTGCCCCGCCACGGCCACCCCGGGTACGAT
>VGRA01000448.1 GCA_016875515.1 Deltaproteobacteria bacterium
AACGTCTCCTTCAAGGCATCCACCAACGTGGCGCTGAAGGTGAACGGCGAGTCCGACAAGCTGGTGGTGAAGTCGGACGGCAAGGCCCTCCGCTTCTCCGTGGCGGTGAAGGATCTCTCCACCGGCATGTCCCTGCGCGACAAGCACATGCAGGACACCTTCGAGGTGGAGAAGTACCCGGAGGTGACGCTCGAGGTGCCGCTCGAGGGGCTGCAGGTGCCCGCGGACGGGGCGAGCGGCTCGGGTGAGGCCAAGGGCGCGCTCGGCCTCCACGGCGTCACGAAGGACCTGCCCTTCAAGTACACCGCGGCCTGCAAGGCGGGGACGTGTGACGTGGAGGCCACCGCGGACATCAACGCCGCCGACCACGGCATGAACATGCCCTCGCACCTGGGCATCAAGGTGAAGCCGGGCGTCGCCATCCAGGTGAAGTTCCAGGTCAAGCGCTAGGAGCCGCCGGATGGACCGCCTCCTCCGCCTGCTGTGGCTGCTTCCGCTGCTCTCCTCCCCCGCGCTCGCCTACCCGTGGATGGCGAAGCATGACTATGGCAGCTGCACCGCCTGCCACGTGGACCCCTCCGGCGGCGGGCAGCTCACCCCGTATGGCCGGGGCCAGGCAGACGTGCTGGTCCGCTTCCGGACCACCAGCGCCGGCGAGGAGGGAGCGGTCTCCCCTACCGCCAACTTCCTCTGGATGTTCGAGCTGCCGGACGCGGTCAACCTCTCCGGCAACTTCCGGGGTGGTCCGCTCATCCGGCCTTTGGCCTCGAGCGGCAAGGTCGTCCCGCTCGCCATGGCGTCCGACCTGTACGCCACGGTGAACGTGGGCAACGTGGTGGCGCACGTCACCACGGGGGTGGCCCTGCGCAACGCGCAGCAGGCAGCCATCCTGCCGGTGTGTGATCCCGCGCAGGGCGCGTGCGGCGCCCAGTGGGTCTCCCGCGAGTTCTGGGCCGGGGCGAAGTTCGCCGAGGAGTCCGTCATGGTCCGCGCGGGGCGGATGAACCTCCCGTTTGGCCTGCGCAACAACGAGCACAACAGCTTCGTGCGCGCGCTCACCGGGACGGACATCAACCTCGCCCAGCAGGTGGGACTCTCTGCCTCCTACAACGGCGAGTCGCTCCGCGGCGAGGTGATGGCCATTGCCGGCAACTTCCAGGTCAGCCCGGACACCTTCCGCGAGCGGGGCTACTCGGCCTTCGGCGAGTACGCGCTCACCCCGCGCGCCTACGTGGGCGCGTCCAGCCTGGTGACCCGCGCAGGGACCGGGCTGCTCACCGGCGAGCCCACCACCCGGCACGCACACGGGCTCTTCGCGCGCTATGCGCCGGGCACCTCGCTCGCGCTGCTTGCCGAGGCGGACCTGCTCGCGTGGCAGCTGCCCTCCGGGAGCAGCCTCGGCTACGCCGCCCTGGTGCAGGCGGACTGGGAGCCTCTGCAGGGGCTCCACCTCGTCGGCACCGGCGAGGCCGGGTTGGGGCGCGCGGAGTCCAGCGCCACCTACGGCGCGTGGGCCTCGGTGGTCTTCTACGCGCTGCCCCACGTGGAACTGCGCCTGGACAACATCCTGCGCCTGCGCCCCAGCGGACCCGAACTCTCGAACCTCCTCCAGTTGCACTTCTTCCTCTAGGGCTCCCGCATGAACCGCTACCTGCTTGGCTGGATGCTGTTGGGTGCGCTGCCCGCGGCCGCTTCTTCCAGCTTTCCGACGGCCGTGAAGGAGCACGTGCAGCTCTCCCAGATGCCCGCGTGCGCCCTGTGCCACACCGGCGGCGTGACCGGCATGGGCACGGTGAACACGGCGTTCGGCAAGGCCCTGCGCAACGAGGGGCTGACCGCCGGGGACGATGACGCCCTCCGCACTGCGCTGGACGCGCTCGCCGCAAAGGGCACGGACAGTGACGCCGACGGCAGCGGGGACGTGGACGAACTCAAGGCCGGCCGCAACCCGAACCTGGCGGACGCCCCCGGGGTGGACGCCGGCCCCGATGCCGGCACCACGCCCCAGCCGCCTTCACCGAAGTACGGGTGCGGCGCCAATGCCGTCCCGGGCCTCGGTGGACTCGTCGCCTTGATGGTGGTTGCCGGCTGGTCCCGCCGCCGGCGCTGAGCCGTTCGCTTTTACCCGCGGGTGCGCCGGAAGGCGCGTCTGGAAGTCCTGCATGAGCTGTTTGCGTGTCTTCGTTGTTGCCCTTTTGGGGCTGTGGGTAGGCACCGGCTGTGTGTCCGGGGAGTGTCCCGAGGGGACGCGCGCGTGTGGAGACACATGCGTGGCCCTGTACGGAGATCCCCTGAACTGCGGCGCGTGCGGCGTGGCGTGCACCGCGCCGGACGGGGGCGCAGCAGCGTGCGTCCGGGGACAGTGCGTGGCGGCGTGCCCGCCCGGACAGCTCGCGTGCGGGGACACCTGCGTGGACCCGGCGTGGGACGTGTCCCACTGCGGCGCGTGCGGCAACACCTGCGTCGCGCCCACCGGGGGCACCTCCGCGTGCATGGCCGGAGACTGCGTGGACAGCTGCCCGGACGGACAGCAAGCCTGTGGAGGCGGGTGCACGACGGTGGCTTCGGACCCGGTCAATTGCGGCGCCTGCGGCATTACCTGCCCGGCGCCCGATGCGGGGGAACCCGCGTGCCGGGACGGCCGGTGCACCGCGGGCTGCCCGGTGGGATGGCTCTCCTGTGAGGGAACGTGCGTCGACCCGGCCACGGACGCAGAGCATTGCGGCCGATGCGGGAACGATTGCGAGGCGCCCACCGGCGGCACGGCGCAGTGCGCGAACGGAGCGTGCGCCGAGGCCTGTCCCCAGGGCCAGTCGGCCTGTGAGGGCGCCTGCGTGGACCTGGCGAGCGACACCGACCACTGTGGCCGGTGTGCGAACACCTGCACCGCGCCCACAGGCGGCACCGTCGCCTGCTCGGGCGGAACCTGCGTCGGCGCGTGCCCCGCTGGGCAGGCGCTCTGCAACGGCGCCTGCGTGGACCTCTCCAACGACGGCAACAACTGCGGACGCTGCGCCAACACCTGCTCCGCGCCCACAGGCGGCACCGTCGCCTGCTCGGGCGGGACCTGCGTCGGCGCGTGCCCCGCTGGGCAGGCGCTCTGCAACGGCGCCTGCGTGGACCTCTCCAACGACGGCACCAACTGCGGACGCTGCGCCAACACCTGCTCCGCGCCCACAGGCGGCACCGTCGCCTGCTCGAACGGCGCCTGCGTCGGCGCGTGCCCCGCGGGGCAGGCGCTCTGCAACGGCGCCTGCGTGGACCTCTCCAACGACGGCACCAACTGCGGACGCTGCGCCAACACCTGCTCCGCGCCCACAGGCGGCACCGTCGCCTGCTCGAACGGCGCCTGCGTCGGCGCGTGCCCCGCGGGGCAGGCGCTCTGCAA
>VGRA01000449.1 GCA_016875515.1 Deltaproteobacteria bacterium
GGCGGGGACGTCACCGCGGACGAGGTGGCCTTCCGCGCCCGCATTGCAGCGGTGAAGGGGTTCAACAACAACACCACCACCCAGACGTTCCGCACCTGGGACGGCTACAACGCCGTGCAGGCCTTCTACGAGACGGCGAGCGACTCCACCGCCCTGTACACGCGCGCCAACGAGCTGGCCAACGCCCTGGTGGGACCGGGAGCCGGCGTGCTGCCTCCCGGCGGTCCCACGGGGCCCTTCAAGATGCAGGTGCAGTACGTCCGGCGCTCCAACCTCACGCTCGTGGTCGTCATTGCGCTCACCCCGCTGTCTGCCTTCACCGAGCCCACGCTCTTCAAGGTGGGGGACGTGGCGGGCGGCTCCGGGCTGGCCCAGTTCGGGGACGAGTCCCCGGACTCGCCCCAGTGCGAGACCTTCCAGCCGAAAGTGGGGAAGGTGGACTTCCTCTTCGTCGTGGACGACAGCTGCTCCATGTCGTCCTACCAGGGCTCGCTCGCCCAGGCGGCCAACGCCATGGCCAACAAGCTCAACAACAGCCTGCTGGACTACCGCATCGCCATGGTCACCACGAGCTACCCGGGCAACGGCATCCGCGGCTTCGTGGACAAGACCGGCATCCAGACGTTCAAGAACTGGCTGACACGCGGGGCCTCGGGCTGGGTGGGCATCAACGGCAGCGGCCGGGAGAAGGCGCTCGAGGGAGGGGCCAAGGCCATCTCGGACATGGGCCCGGGCGGCGGCTCCGGGACGAAGTTCCGCCCGGACGCGGATGTCGTCGTCATCGTGCTCGCAGACGCCGATGACCAGTCCAGCTACGGCGGCGAGTCCTACGTCCCCTTCTTCAACACGCCCGGCGCAACCCTGTCCGGCTGGGTCAACCGCGCCCGCAAGCCCGTCCCGGTCCACGGAATCGTCTGCCCGGCGGGGCAGAGCTGCGGGGAGACGCAGTACAGCCCGCAGCGCACCGGCGTTGCCATCGCCGGGACGGGCGGCATCCGCGGCAACATCAACGACAGCGTCTCCATCTCCAACGCCATCGAGCGCATCGTGGACAGCACCATCTCCACGGCTGGCCACAAGCTGGCCCGTCCGCCCATCAGCGCCTCGCTGAAGGTGGCCATCAGCTCGGTGTCCAACCCGGCCGTGTGCAACAAGGACGACCTGCCCCGCAGCCGCATCAACGGCTTCGACTTCGACGGCGTCACCGGCACCGTGAATTTCTTCGGCGGCTGCCAGCCCCCCACCGGCACCCACAACGCCGCCGTCAGCTACCGGTACTGGGAGGACAAGACCGCCTTCCCGGACGGCAGCTCGCTTCCCTGCGCGAGCGATCCGTTCTTCGACCGGAACGCCGCCGACTACTGCTCGGGGCTGTACGCCTGCAACCGGGTGCTCAACATCTGCGCCGCGCCGTGAGGCTCACGGCCGGGCGTGGGCGAAGAGCCAGTTGACCAGGGTGGAGGCGAAACTGCCGCTGACCAGCGGCGCGTGCGACCCGCCGCGCACCGTCCACAGCTCCACCGCCCCCTGCCCCGGGCAGCCGGCGTAGGCCTCGCGCTTCGTCTCGTCCAGCAGCACGTCCGCGGCCAGGTCCAGGTCTCCCTCCAGCCGCTCGAGGGCCGCCCCGGTGCAGCCGTTCTTGCGGGCCCACGTCTCCACCGTCGTCTCCGCGGACGGGTACGGCCCCGTACCGCGCGCCGTGTAGCCGCCCGCATACAGCACCACCGCGTCCAGGTTCCCGTGCAACTGCACCACGGAGACCGGCTGGGACGGGGTGCAGCGCGCCTCGTCCGCCCACGTGGCCCCGGCGAAGGAGACGATGGCGGCCACCTCCCCCGCCCGCGCACAGGCGAGCGCGTGGGCCATGAAGCCGCCGTTGGAGTGGCCCACCACGAACACCTTCCGGCCGTCCACCGCGTACCTCGCCTTCACGTCCGCGATGACGGCGGACAGGTACCCCACGTCGTCCACGGGCTCCCCGGCCGCACAGCACGCGTCGGTCGCGTTCCAGAACTGCTGCCCGGTGAGGGTGGAGGTGCCGTCCGGCAGCGCCAGCAGGAAGGTGCGCGCCTGCGCCTGGTCCGAGAAGCCGAACCAGGCGTCCTGCATGCCGGAGGTGAAGCCAAAGCCGTGCAGCAGCACCACGAGCGGCACGGGCGTCCCGGGCGCGTAGCCCACCGGCACCACCAGCTTGTACGGGCGCTCCGCCAGCACCGCCGGCGGCACATAGCCCGCGTCCGGCGTCCCCGCGTCCACGCCTTGCTCGCCGGCGTCAGGGGTCTCCGTCCCGGCGTCCGCCTGCTCGCCGGCGTCCCGCACCTCGGCCCCCGCATCCACGGGGCCGCTGGCCACCGGGGGCGTGCCTGAGCAGGCGGCGCAGAGGAGGACGAGGACAATGGCGGCGCGGGACATGGCCCGGCGCTCTACCGCACCTGTGCCCCGGAGAGGAACGCGGCCAGCACCTCGTAGCTGCGCAGGAGCGCCGCCGCCGAGCAGGACTCGTCCGCCTGGTGCGCCTGGGCGGTGTCCCCCGGGCCGAAGTTGACCGCGTCCATCCCCGCACTGGACAGCCGGCCCACGTCCGTCCACGCCTGCTTGGCCTCCGCCGGTGCCCCCACGCAGCGCAGCAGGGACGCGTACAGCGGGGAGGCACCCGGCACGCGCCCGGACGGGCACAGGTCCGTGAAGGCCACCTCCGCCCGCCCCCGCACGAAGTCCCGCACGTCCTCCTGCGCCTGCGCCAGCGTCTTGCCCGGGGCGAAGCGGTAGTTGAGGTTCAGCTCGAAGGCCTCGGGCACCACGTTGCGCGCCCGGCCGCCCTGGGCCTTGGTGATGCTCATCACCTCGTAGAAGCACAGCCCCTCGAACGTCACCTCGCGCCGCGCAAGGGCGTTCAACTCCACGAGCAGCTCGCCCGCCTTGTGCACCGCGTTCTCGCCCTGCCAGGGCCGGGCCGAGTGGGCGCTGCGGCCCTGGAAGGTGAGCGCGGCGTGCAGCGTCCCCACGCAGCCCACCTGGACGCGGTTGTCGGTGGGCTCCAGGGCAATGCCCAGCGCCGCGCGCGAGAGCGCGGGGAAGGCCTCCAGCACCGGCCCCAGCCCGTTCTCCAGGTAGGGCCCCTCCTCGCGCTCGTACAGCACCACCACCGGGTTCACCGGAAGGGCCGCGCGGGGGAGCGACTCGCAGAGCGCCTGCATCACCGCGATGGCACCCTTCATGTCGCTGCTGCCCAGCCCGTGCACGCGGTCCCCGGCCCGCCGCGGCGGCCCGTCCCCGGGGTGGGCCGGCACGGTGTCCAGGTGGCCCAGCAGCACAACCCCGGGGCGCGCGTCCTCCAGGTCCCCCAGCACCAGCGAGTGGGACACCCGCCGCAC
>VGRA01000450.1 GCA_016875515.1 Deltaproteobacteria bacterium
CGGTCCCACGGCCGGAGTGGGCAATGTCCACCAGGCTGTCGAGCTCGGCGCAGCTGACCTCGAAGTCGTCGCGCAGCGAGGCGTGGCTCTCGCCCATGAGGCGCCCGAGCAGCTCCCACTCCCCTTGCCGCAGCGCCTGCGCCGCGCGCTGCGTGCGAGCGCTCTCGGTGACGACGTGGCGGGCGCGGCGCGCCAGGAGGGGAGCCAGCGCGGACTCCCCGTGAATGACCTGCTCCAGTGAGACCTCGCGCAGCGAGCGGACACCGAGCCTGCGCGCGGCCTCCTCGCACTCCTGCCGGCGGCGGGCGTACTGGCCGTCCTCCAGCCGGTGGGCGAGGTTGGTGTCTGCCACCAGCAGCGACAGGCCCGCCTCGCGCATCGGCACCGGCTCGACGGCGCGCGAGCGGCAGTCGATCAGCAGGAAGTGGTCCTCCCGTCCCAGCACGGAGGCGAACTGGTCCATGAAGCCGCAGGGCACGCCCGCGAACGCGTGCTCGGCGCGCTGGCACAGCAGGGCCTTCTCCATGGGATCCAGCGCGTGCCCGGTGGCGGCCTCCAGCAGCGTGGCCAGCGCCACCTCCAGCGCGGCGCTGCTGGAGAGGCCCGCCCCGGCCGGCACGTCCGAGTCGATGACCAGGTCCAGGCTAGGCCCCTGCAACCCCCTGGTCGCAAACCCGTCCAACACGCCCCGAACGTAGTTGGCCCAGTGGGGCTCGCCCGGTTCCAGCGGATGTTCCAGGTCGATGACGGCCTCGGCCTGCAGCTGCGCGCTCCAGGCGCGGACGCGGCGGCCGGCGCCGGGCTGGCCCCCTGGGGCCCCCACCACCACGGTCGCCTGTTCCAGCGCCATGGGCAGCACGAAGCCGTCGTTGTAGTCCGTGTGGTCGCCGATCAGGTTGACGCGCCCCGGAGCCAGCGCGCGCCAGCGGGGAGGTGCGCCCCACCTGCCTTCGAAGGTGGCGCAAGCCTTGCGGACGAGGTCATGGCGTGACGTCATGGCCGCCACGGTATCCCAGGGACCTCGAGGTGACAGGATGGACGACGCGCTGCCGGTGCGGCCGTGGGGGACAGTCGACGGGGGCGCGTGCGTGCTGTGCACGCTGGACGACGGGGTGTGCAGCGTCGACATCACCAATTACGGCGCCATCGTCACCGCCGTGCGCGTCCCGGACCGACAGGGACGGCTCGGCAACGTGGTGCTGGGCCATGACCGGCTCGCGCCCTATCTCTTGGACGACGCGTACCTCGGCGCGGTGGTGGGGCGGAGCGCCAACCGCATTGCCCGGGGCCGCTGCGAGCTGGCGGGTAAGCCGCTTCAGCTGACCCAGAATGACGGCCGCCACCACCTGCACGGAGGTGCGCGCGGCTTCTCGCGGAGGGTGTGGGGTTGGGTGCGTGGCGGGCGCAGGGAAATGGTGCTCGCACTCACCTCGGTGGACGGCGACGAGGGCTACCCCGGCCGCCTGCAGGTGGAGGTCCGCTACGCGCTCCCGTCCGCCGGCACGCTCGAGGTCTCCTACTCCGCACAGGCCGACCGGGCGACGCTGGTGAACCTCACCCAGCACAGCTACTTCAACCTCGCAGGCGCCGGGACAATCGACGGGCACGCGCTGC
Organism: Deltaproteobacteria bacterium; assembly: GCA_016875515.1. GTDB lineage: Bacteria > Myxococcota > Myxococcia > Myxococcales > Myxococcaceae > VGRA01. The sequence goes on from VGRA01000450.1 coordinate 1,615, forward strand.
AGGTCTCGGCGGACCACTACCTGCCCACCGACGCGGCGCTCATCCCAACGGGCGAGCGGCGACCGGTGGACGGACCGTATGACCTGCGCGACCCCGCCACCGTGGGGGCGTTGCTGGCACGGAGCGGGCAGGCAGGAGTGGACCACAGCTACCTCCTCGGCGCGCCGGGCGTCCTGCGCCACGCCGCCCGGCTCACCGAGCCCACGAGCGGCCGCGGGCTGGACGTGTGGACCACCCAGCCGGCGCTCCACGTCTACACGGGCCACGCCCTGCACCCGCCGGCGTTCAGCGCGCGCGCCGGACTGTGTCTCGAGGCGCAGCACCCGCCCGACGCGCCGAACCATCCGTCCTTCGACTCAACCGTGCTGCGTCCCGGCGAGGCGTACCGCCACGTGACGCAATTCCGGTTCTTCGTGACCGGGACCTGAAGAAGGGCGCGCTATTTCGTACAAGTGCCGTAGTACTGGATCTCCGGCGTGTACTTCCGGCCCGAGTCGCACATGTGCACGTGGTACCGGTTGGTGAAGTAGGACGTCCCCTGCACGTCCACCAAGTCGTGGACATGCCCGCCCTGGGCGTCCAGGCCTGCTGGCACCGCGGTGCCGTCCAGTTCCTTGCAACCCAGCACCACCGTGCCGTCGCACATGATGCCGTACACCTCCAGCGCGCCGCTGCCCACTGCCGCCAGGACCTCGAGCGGGCCCACCGAGGACGTGTGGTAGTGGTACGTCCCGTCCTGCGTGGGGTGGGCGTTGGACCGGTCGAACGTGTACTTCTCCTCCTCGATGTCATCCCCCGGCGCAGCCAGCGGGTTGAAGAGCGCCACCGAGTCCAGCGCCACGCCCGCAGGCCCCATGGGGAACTCGTTGCTGCCCGTGCCCACCACCCCGTCCACCAGCGACGAGGTGATGGTCAGTCCCCGCGCAGAGGGCGCGTTCGGGACGGTGAAGGAAACGGACTGCGCCTTCAGGATGTTCGGGTTGGCGCGGTACTGGCTGCCGCGGCCCGTGTCGAACGCCTCGTGGTTGGGGCTGGAGGTGCCGTAGTAGTTGCTGCGGTGCGGCGGCAGGCTCTGCGTGGAGATCGTCACGCCGGAGTCCGTGGCCGTCACGGTCACGCACTTGAAGAAGCGCGTGAAGAAGGCCGGGGCGTCTGCCGAGATGTTCGTGGTGCAGCTCTCCAGCGTCCGCTCCCCGGAGCTGTCCCCTGCCGTGCCGCAGAAGAAGAGGAGCGCAGCGGAACCGAGCGTGAACAGGCGAAGGGTGCGCATGGCGGCGCAACCTACGGGCCCTGCCCCACACCTCACAACGAACACCCCGTCCGGTTTCCGGTGGGCGCCGGGCTGAGCCTCCAGGACGCATTGAGGGCGCAGCTGGTGGATGCGTTGAACCGGATCCTCCCCACCCCGCCGCCCCCACCTCCTCCGCCGACCATCTTGTTCTGCAGCCAGCACTGGGCATCACCGCCCGCCTGGGCGCCCACGTAACGGGCCCCCCCGGGCGCCCCATCTCCGCCGCAGCTGCCCAACGCGTACCCAGCTGCGTTCGCCGACGTCGCCGCCCCCGTTGCGCCGTGGGCCCCCTGGTAGCCCGAGTAGCCGCTCCCCTCCCCTCCGGAGCCACCGTTGGCCGTCACCCAGCCTCCGAGCGTCAACGTGGTGGCCTCCAGCAGGATGCCGCCGCCGCTGCCTGCCCCCCCGCCGCCGATGTCCTGGTCCGCCGGCCCCCCGCGGCCGCCCTCCCCGTACGCGGTGATGAC
>VGRA01000451.1 GCA_016875515.1 Deltaproteobacteria bacterium
CAGGCGCTGGGCTGCATCCGGGAGTTGGAACTGGACGAGGCGCGGGTCAACCCGCACGGGGGGGCCATTGCACTGGGCCACCCGCTCGGCGCCTCCGGGGCGCGCCTGGCCGGCACGCTGGCCCACGCGCTGCGGCGCCGCGGCGGTGGGCGGGGGCTGGCCACGCTGTGCGTGGGGGTGGGCCAGGGCGTCTCGCTGCTTCTGGAGGGCGTGCCATGACGGGAACGGTGGTCCGCGGGGTGTGCGGCCTGCTCGCGGCGGTGATGATCCTCGGCCTCGTGGCCCGGCCCCCGTCCAACGCCGGCCAGGTGATGGGAGCGCTGCTCCCGGTGGCGGGGCTGCTGGCGGTGGCGCTGCGGGGCACCCGGCGCTCCATCCTCCCCCCGCGCAAGCGGGACTGATCCAGCCCGGGCGCCGCTGTGCTAGGCACCCGCCTCCGCATGGCTCGCAAGACGGTGGCCTCCTCCCGCAGTCCCCTCGTCCGCACCCGCACCGCGGACGCCGCGCCCCCCCACGCCCTGGCGGACCTCCCCCAGCTGCCCGAGCGGACGGTCAAGCGCCTCCGCGCGAAGCTGCCCGCACGGAAGCTGTTCGTGGCGCTGGCCGGCAACATCGGCGCGGGGAAGACCACCGCCGCCAAGCTCATCAGCCAGGCCTTCGGCATGGAGCTGTTCGACGAGCCGGTCATCGATAACCGGTTCCTCCGGGACTACTACGCCAACATGGGGCGCTGGAGCTTCACGCTGCAGCTGGAGTTCCTCATCCGCCGCGTGGAGCACCATGAGCTCATCCACACGGTGAAGAAGAGCTGCGTGCAGGACCGGACCCTGTACGAGGACCCGGAGATCTTCGCCAAGTACCTGCACGGGCTTGGCCACCTCACCAACAGCGAGCTGGAGCTCTACTTCGAGTACTTCCAGCGGCTGTCCCGGAACATCGGCGCCCCGGACAAGGTCATCTGCTTCGACGTGCCCTCCGTGGACGTGCTGCTGAGGCGCATACGCACCCGCGGCCGCGAGGAGGAGAAGGGCATCCAGCGGCAGTTCCTCACCGGGCTCAACGGCTACTACTCCAGCCTCCCGGTGGTGCTCCAGAACAAGTACGGGGTGGATTGCCTCACCCTGGACGTCACCAGTATGGACATCCGCGAGGGGCGCGGCCGGGAGGAATTCCTGGACCGGGTTGCCGCTTTCCTTTCCCGTTGACGACACCGCCCCGGCCCGCCATGAGCCCCCCTCCCCCGAAGCCCCCCCGCGACAGCGAGGTGGTAATGACGCAGATGATCCTCCCCTCGGACGCCAACCCGCTCAACGCGGCGTTCGGCGGCCGGGTGATGGAGTGGATCGACATCTGCGGCGCCGTCTCCGCCCAGCGCCACTGCCGCCACGCGGTGGTCACCGCCTCCATGGACGATCTCCACTTCCACGCCTCCATCCGGGTGGGGTGGATCGTCACGCTGCGGGCGCGGGTGCTGGCCGCCTTCCGCTCCTCCATGGAGGTGGGGGTGACGGTGACGGGCGAGAACCCGCTCACCGGGGAAAAGCACCTCACCACCTCCGCGCTCCTCACCTTCGTGGCGCTGGGGCAGGACGGCGGCAAGGTTGAGGTCCCCCCGCTGCAGGTGGAGACGGAGGACGAGCGCATCGCCCAGGCCGAGGCCCACGCCCGGCGCGAGGAGCGCCTGGCCCGCCGCGGCATGGGCACCCACTGGCAGAAGGCGCTTGGGGGCTGAAAACGGCACCGCCCGGCGGGCCTCACCTCCGGGAGGTGGGCTGCCGGGCAGCGCAGGTCCTGCGGACGGGACGGCGGTTACGCCGAGAAGGACGTCCCGCACCCGCAGGTGGACTTGGCGTTGGGGTTGCTGAACTTGAAGCCCGCCCCCTGGATGTTGTTCACGTAGTCCACCACCGTGCCGCCCAGGTACTGCGCGGACAGGGCATCCGTGGCGATCTTGATGCCGTCCTGCTCGAACACCGTGTCCCCGGCGGCGGCGTCCTTCACCAGATTCAAGTCGTAGCCCATGCCGCTGCAGCCGGCCGGGACCACCTTCACCGCGAAGACGAAGCCCTGGAAGTTGTTCTGCTCCATCACCTGCTTCACCTGGGCAACGGCTGCAGGGGTAAGTGTGAGCGGCGCGCCCTGGCTGGTGGTGGCGGGGTTGGACGGGGAAGTGGTCTCGGTCTGCATGGGGGCCTCCTGTTCAGGTGGAACGTGCCGTCCTGTCTATAGCGGGGCCCGGGCTGGAATTCCAACCGGGGGGGCGCTAGGGGATGGATTGCATGTCGTCCCCCACCGCATCCGACCTGCTCGCCCGGGCCCGCGCTGCCGTACGGGAGGTGTCCCCGGAGGCCCTCCGGGACGAGCTCGCCTCCCCCGCCCCACCCCGGCTGGTGGACGTCCGGGAGGGGGAGGAGTTTGCCGCCGGCTGCATCCCCGGCGCGCACTCGCTGCCGCGCGGGTACTTGGAGCTGCGCGCGGAGGGGGAGCTGCGCCGGGACGAGCGGCTGGTCCTCTACTGTGCAGGCGGGGTGCGCAGCGCGCTGGCGGCGGCCACCCTGCAACAGCTCGGCTTCGAGGACGTTCGCTCGCTTGCCGGCGGCTTCAACCGGTGGACGGACGGCGGCGGCGCAGTGGCCCGGCCCAGGGCGCTGTCTGCCGCACAGCGCGAGCGCTACCGGCGGCACCTCGCGCTCCCCGAGGTGGGCGAGGCAGGCCAGGCGCGGCTGGCCCAGGGGAGCGCGCTGCTGCTCGGGGCGGGAGGCCTGGGCAGCCCCGCGGCCCTCTACCTGGCCGCGGCGGGCGTGGGGCGGCTGGGCGTCGTGGACTCGGACGTGGTGGAGCTGTCCAACCTGCAGCGGCAGGTGCTGCACACCGAGGCCCGCGCCGGGATGCCCAAGGCGCAGAGCGCGCGGCTGGCACTGGAGGCGCTCAACCCGCACGTGGCGGTGGAGCCGCACGTGCTGCGGCTGGACGCCTCCAACGTGGATGGCCTGGTGGCCCGTTACGACGTGGTGCTGGACGGCGGGGACAACTTCGCCACCCGCTACCTGCTGAGCGACGCCTGCGTGCGCGCGCGCAAGCCCCTGGTGCACGGCTCGGTCTACCGCTTCGAGGGCCAGGTGACGACGTTCCTCCCCGACACGGGGCCCTGCTACCGATGCCTCTTCCCCGCCCCGCCCCCGCCGGAGCTCGCCCCCTCCTGCGCCGAGGCCGGCGTGCTGGGGGTGCTGCCCGGCGTCATGGGCCTGCTCCAGGCCACCGAGGCGCTCAAGCTGCTGCTCGGCGCCGGGGAGCCGCTGGCCGGCCGGCTCCTCACCTGGGACGCACTGTCCGCCACGTTCCGCACGTTGAAGGTCGCGCGCGCCGCGGGCT
>VGRA01000452.1 GCA_016875515.1 Deltaproteobacteria bacterium
CCCCAGGCGCTCCCGCGCCCCGGCCACCCACCGGGCCAACGCCGCGCGCTCCCCCGGGGGGGCCACGAGGGCGATGTACCCCGCGCGCTCGTGGTGGCGGCCCTTGAACCGGTCCATGGCCAGTGCCGCGAGCGCCCGCACCAGCTCCATGCCCGGCCCCGGCTGCTCCCTGCAATAGCGTTCAAGATGGTCATAGCTGACCCGGCCCACCGCGCAGGGGGACTCGGCCACGGCGTCCGCGGTCCGGAGCGCAGTGCCGAACCAGCCCATCTCCCCCACCACCGCGGGGCCGGAGAGGCGGACCTGCCCCAGCTCCGGGCCGCGGAGGCGCAGCGTCCCGGACTCGAGCACGTACAGCGCGTCCGCCGGGGCCCCCTGCGCGAAGAGCGCCTCGTCCGGCTCAAGGGCAGTGCGCTCGAGCAGCTCCTCCGGGATCCCGAGGGCGTCCGAGGCGCCGGGCGGCGCCACGTTGGCGTAGACAGAGGGGGTCCACCCGGGGATGAACCGCCGGGCCACCTCCGCGTAGCCGTGCCCCCGGAAGTTGAGCAGCGACAAGGGCGTCTCCTCGGGCACCTGCCCCGGCGGTGGCATCCGGAGCAGCGCGGTGGCGGCGCGCTCGGAGAGGTCGCAGCAGGCAATGCCCTCCGGCACGCGCAGGGCGCTGTAGCGGGCGAAGGCGGCGGGGAGGTCTCCGCCACAAGCGTCCACCGCCGCGACGAGCTCCGCCGCGTCCTCGAGCGCGAGGTTGACGCCCTGGCCCATGAAGGGGGCGGTGGCATGGGCGGCGTCTCCCACCAGCGCCAGGCGCTCGCCGTCCGTCCACGTGCCGCACCGCACGATGCTGATGGGGGCGAGCGGGGCGCGCACCACGTCGCCGAGCGGCAGCGACAGGTGGGGGGCCACGTCCGGGAGCGTCTCCCGGAAGATCCGCTCGAGCGAGTCCGGGCGCGTCCACGCGGCGCGGGGCGCCACGAGCGTGCAGCGGTAGCTGCCGTCCCGGGCGGGGAACCCCACCAGGAAGAAACGGCCCCGGGGCCAGATGTGGATGGCAGGTGCCTCGTAGCGGTGGCCGCCGCCGGGAGCGGGAGGGACGGCCAGCTCGGCGTACCCCCACGCGGCGGTCTTCTTGGCGAAGTCCACGCCCGGGGCACGGATGAGCGCAGTGCGCACCGAGGAGGCCACCCCGTCCGCGCCGATCACCGCGTCCACCGTTTCAGGCCGCATGGCGCCGCCCGGGCCGCGCAACAGCACCGCGCAGGGGTTCCTCTGGACGTCCACGCAGGCCTCTCCCAGGCGCGGCTCCACGCCCGGGTGGGCGAGCGCCCAGTCCAGCACCACGCGCGTCAGGTCCGCGCGGGAGATGGAATGGTTCTGCCACGCCGGGTTGCCCGGCTTCAGCAGCACCACGCCCCCGTCGCGCGGATGGAACGCACGCCCGACCAGCGGGATGGCGCGCGCGCGCGCCGCGTCGGCCAGGCCGGCCAGGGCCAGCGCCCGCAGCCCCCTTGGGGACAGCGACAGCTGGATGGACTGCCCCTCCGCCTCGCTCGCCGGCTGTGCGCGCCGGTCCAGGAGCAGCACGGCGTGGCCCCGCCGAGCCAGTGCGCCCGCCACGCAGGCCCCGGCAGGTCCCGCCCCGCAGACGGCGATCCTCACGTCTGCGCCCCGGAGGCCTGGGCAATCTCGGTGGACAGCGCGCGTGCCGCCGCGTGCAGCAGGGCCACGTCCGCTCCCGCCGCGAGCAGCCGTGCCCCCAGGTGGACCGCCTCCGCCGCGGCCGCCCCGGAAGGGACGAATGCCCCGAAGGACTTTCCCGCGTCCCGGGCGTGGCGAGAGATGCGCGCTGAGGCCTCTGCCAACGCCGCCGAGCCGGGCGCCACGCCGAGCGAGAGCGCGAGGTCTCCCGGCCCGAGGAACAGCTGGTCCAGCCCCGCGACCGCGGCCAGCTCCGCGCAGGCGGCCAGTCCCGCGGCGGTCTCCACCTGGGCCGCCACGAGCACCCGGGCATTGGCGTGGACGGGGAGTTTGGCCGGTGGGATGCGCCCGTGCCCGCTGCCAGCGGTGAAGGGATGAAAGCCGCGCGTCCCGGCCGGAGGGTAGCGGCAGTAGGAGACGAGCCGGGCCGCCTCCGCGGCGCTCTCCACCATGGGCGCCAGGATGCCGTCCGCGCCCGCTTCCAGCGCGTCCTGGACGGCACCCCGGTCCACGCTGGGGACGCGGACGAGCGCAAAGCCTCCTGCCGCGTGGGCCGCAGCGACGAGCGCGGCGGCCGTCTCGGACGTCATCACCCCGTGCTCCCGGTCCACCACCACCGCCTCGAAGCCCGCGGCGAGCAGAAGCCCCACCGCGGCAGGATCCTTCAGCGCGGTGAAGGTGGCCCGCAGCGGGCGGTGGCCCGCCCCGGGCTGGCTGGTGCAGGAGGGGGCGAGCCGCTGGGGCAGCGAGCAGGTGCAAGGGGACATGGAACTCGGACGCTGGCACGCGGCCAGCGGCTGCATCAAGGCGGAGGGTTCCGCGCTCCCGGGGCTAGGCGGTGAGCTGCAGGCCGCCGAGCAGCCCGGAGAGTCCCCAGCGCGTCCGGGGCCGGGCCGGCCGGCCGGCGTCCGCCTCGCTGCGCCAGCACCGGGCGCAGAGCGGGTGGTCTGCCCGGGCACGGTTCTTCCGCCGGGCCTGGCTGAAGTAGACAGCCGGGTGGCCGCAGCAGCAGGTCCGGCGCGCGGACTGGAAACGGCGGGCGTTGAGGGACATGGCGGGCGTCCTCCGTGCAGCGGTGGAGGGGAGGTTCCTACAGCGGCGGTCTGACGTTCCCCCGTGGCCGGTCTGCAACGCAGGAGGGCGGGACGCAGATGGCCGCGCCCCGCCCTCGTGCCGTGATGCGTTCCCGGTCTAGCCCTTGACGGACCAGACGTCCGCGCAGGAGCGCGTCTGCCCGTTGACCTTGAAGGAGGCCCCGTCCCGGTGGACGGCGGTGTTGCCTTCCGCGTCCAGCCGCTGCGTGCGGCGCTGGCCCTTCGACAGGTCGATCTCCGTGACGCCTGCCTCGCGGAGGGACTGCTTCTCCCCGCCGCAGCCCTGCTTCATCCCCAGCCCGTACCTCTTCTCCAGCACGGCGAGGTCGCGGATGGACAGCTTCATGTCCCCCTTGTCGTCCACCAACCCCTCCTTGCGGGCGAGCGCCTCGAGCGCGTCGAAGCCGTCCTTGTGGCCGTCCACCTTTCCGTCGCCGTCCAGGTCCGAGTACTTGCCGAGCAGGTCCCGCCCGTCCTTGGCGCCCCGGATGGCGAGCATCCCCGCGTCCACCTCGGCGAGGTTGTCCCTCTTGCCGTCCGAGTCCAGGTCAAAGGCCACCCGCTCGTCGGTGGTCCGG
>VGRA01000453.1 GCA_016875515.1 Deltaproteobacteria bacterium
CGTCCCGCCGCCGGTTCCGCCCCCCGTCCCGCCGCCGGCGCCGCCGCCCGTCCCACCGCCGGCACCGCCCCCCGTCCCACCGCCGGTGCCGCCGTCCGCGACGGTGCCACCATCCGTGGAGGGCGTGCCGGGAGACGCGCAAGAGAATGCAAACACCGCGACCGCGGCCGCGGAAACGAGACGAAGGGAGAGGTGGGCGTTCATGGGGTGCGTACCCTGCCATAACGCCAGCCGGTCCGCGACCCCTCTTGGCTTCCACGCCGTCCCGGTGTTATCCGCCACCACAGGGCCGATCTCCGCAGTTCCCATCCACGCCGTGTTCCTGCACCGCGCGTCCTTCGCCGTGTTGACCATTCTTGCGGGCTGCGGCCTGCCTCCGCCCGGGGACACCCCGTGCGACGGCGGCGGCTGCTCGTCAGCGGTGGTAGACGCCGGCGTGTCCTGCCGCGGAGACGGCGATTGCAGCGGGAAGGCGCCCCACTGCGAGGCGGGCGCGGGGACGTGTGTCGAGTGCACGGCGGATGCGCACTGCGCGTCGCGCCGGTGCGTGGACCACGCCTGCGCGCCCATCCCGGACAGTTGTGCGCTGGCCCTCCCGTTGTCTCCCACGATGGAGGGGATCCGAGTCGAGGGCACCACCCGGGACGCGGTGGACGACGTGCTTCCCGCCTGCGCGCTCGGGCGCGGCGCACCGGACGTGGTGTACCGGCTGGAGGTCCCGTCCGCGGGGCGGCTGAGCGCCCGGGTGGTGCCGGCCTCTCCCACCCTGTTCCAGCCGGTCCTGGTGCTGGCTTCATCCTGCGGCGCCCAGCAAGCCGCCGAGGCGCCAGGGTGCGCCTACGCCGAGGACGCGCAGGCCGAGCCGGTGATCTCCCGGGACGTTCCCGCAGGGGCGTACTACCTCTGGGTGGATGGGGACAGCGGCACGTCCGGCGAGTTCGTGCTCGAGGTGCGGCTGGAGCCCTCCATTCCCGGGGACGCCTGCGGTCAGCCCTTGCCGCTGCCGCTCACCGGACCGGTGTCCGCGGTGGAGGGCACCACGGTGGGCATGAACGCGGACGAGGTGGGCAGCTGCGGGGGCTCGGACGCGGAGGTGGTGTACGCGCTCCAGGTGGATGCGCCCTCCGGACTTGAACTCCGGTTGTCCCCGCTGGACGAGGGGTTCATCCCGGTCCTGTACCTGCGGCGTGCCGGGGCGTGCGGGTCCAACGCCGGCGCGGACCAGCTGGGCTGCGACGTGGGGCTGGAGGGCGCGGCGGGCCTGTTCGTCCCGCGGTTGGAGCCCGGTACCTACTTCCTGTTCGTGGATGGTGCCTCGGCCGCGCCTGCGCCCCGGGGAAGGTTCCGTTTGGAGATCACGCGGCTGCCGCCCCTGGAGGCCCCCTCCAACGACGGCTGCGGCTCGCCCGCCGTGCTGGCGCCCCCCCCCGGTGGCACCGGCCGGGTGGTGGTGACAGGTGACACCCGCACCGCGCTCAACGACGCCAACTCCGGGCCCTGTGGCGGTGCAGCCCCGGACGTGGCGTACCGCATCCCGCTCGCGGAGGCGCGCAGCGTCACGGCCCGCGCCGTGCCCGTGGCGGGCGCTGCCTACAAGCCGGTGGTGTACTTCCGCGCGGAGGGGGCCTGCGCCTCGGGTGACGTCTCGGCGCTCCTGGCCTGTGCGGGGGCCGGGGCGCCCGGTGCGCCGGCCGAGACGTCCCTGGACCGCGCCGGCCCGGGCGAGGTGACGCTGTGGGTGGACGGCACCGGGACGGGGGCGGGGGCCTTCACGCTGGAGGTGGACTTCGGTGCGCCGGTGGCTGCGCCCGCCAATGACACGTGCGCCACCGCGCAGGCCCTGGCCCCGGGCACGCCCGTCAGCGGCACCACGGCAGGGGCCGGGGACGACACCGCCACCTGCGCCTACCCGGCGCACGCGGTCTCCGCGGACGTCGTGTACGAGCTGGAGGTCCCCACGGCTTCCTCGCTGAGGGTGGACGTGGCCGCCACGGCCAGCTCCGCCCTGCAGCCGGTCGTCTCGCTGAGGGCCCCCGGGGCGTGCACCTCCGAGGCAGGCGTGGACACGCTGTTCTGCACCTGGCCGGACGTGGACGAGCCGGGAAGGACGACGCGGTTCTTCCCGTCCGTACCCCCGGGCAGGTACGCGCTCTGGGTAGAAGGTGACCTGCTGTCGCGGGGCGACTTCCAGCTGGACGCCCGGCTCGGGGCCGAGGTGCCCGCCCCGGCCAACGACGACTGCAGCGGCGCCGCGCTGCTGCTGCCCAACACCCCGACCGCGGGGGATACGCGCGGCGCGCACCCGGACACGCTCGGGTGGGACGTCCAGTCCGTGGGTGGCACCGGGCTGTATGCCCCGGACGTGGTGTACCGGTTCGACAACCCGTCTCCCCAAGCACGCACCCTGACGGTGACGCCGGACCCCGCAGACGGTGACCTGCTGCGCCCCGTCATCTACGTGCGCGGCCCAGGGCCGTCCCGCTGCGCCTCCGAGAACGTGGGCATCCAGGTGGGGATTGCCACCGCCCCGGCCCGCGGCGCCCCCGCGCAGCTCACCCTGCCGCAGCTGCCTGCAGGAACGTACTACCTCTGGGTGGACGGACGGGCCCACCAGGGCGGGCGCTTCACGGTGCTGCTGCAGTAGTGCTTCAGCGCCGCGCGGGGGCGGGGAATTCCATCCGCATGATGCCGCCGGGGACCTTGTGGAAGCCCGCTGCCGCGCAGAAGGCGTGCGCGGACGGGTAGTGGACCGCGTGCGGGTAGATCTCGATCCGCCGCACCCCCAACGTCTTCGCGCGCGTCACCGCGTTGTTCAGCAGCGCCTTGCCCACGCCCCGGCGCCGCCAGGACTCGGTCACGATGATCTCGTCGAACGTGGCAATGCGCCCGCCCAGCCGGAGCTGCGGACGGTGGGACAGGGAGATGACCCCGATGCACCGGTCAAGTGGGTCCACCGCCACCATCAGCTCGATCTCCGGGTGGCTGACCAACCAGGAGACCGTCTGGGCGTCCGCCAGGTCCCCATGCCCCAGCTCCGCCACCAGGTAACGCAGCGCCTCGGCGTCGCCGCGGCGAGCCGGACGGATGCGGAAGGCCGGACGGTCTTGGGAGGAACCCGAGGTCATGGGGCTGTGCGCACTCTAGGCACGACAACGGGCGGTGTGAACCCGTAGAAACCCGGGAACCATGGGTGCCCCGAGCTTCGTCTCCGCACAGCAGGCCGTCTCCTCCATCCAGTCCGGCGAGCGCGTCTTCATCCACAGCTTGGCCGCCGCCCCGCAGCAGCTCATCGCGGCGCTCACCGCCCGGGCCCCGGAGCTCCGGGACGTGGAGGTGGTCCACCTCCGCACCGACGGGGG
>VGRA01000454.1 GCA_016875515.1 Deltaproteobacteria bacterium
GTTCTTCTCGACCACGCTGCGCTCGTAGTCGCCGTCGTTGAAGAGCTGGAAGTCGAACTCCTCGGACGCGCGCGCCTGCCACAGCCGCAGCGTGTTGACCGTCTCCGTGCCGTAGCCGCAGATGGGCGTGTCGTACGGGACGCCGATGACGGTCTTCCCGCCCACCCAGCGTGACACTTCGCGGCCCCCCACCTCGTGCGTCTTCACCTCGCCGAAGAAGCGCACCGGCACCTGCTTCTCCGGCCGGACGATCTCCCAGGGGTTGCCGAACTTCAGCCACTCGTCCGCGCGCTCCACCTGGAAGCCGCGGTGGAGGTCTTGCGTGAAGATGCCGAACTCGTAGCGAATGCCGTAGCCCATCCCCGGCAGTCCCAGGGTGGCCATGGAGTCCAGGAAGCAGGCCGCCAGGCGCCCCAGCCCCCCGTTGCCCAGCCCCGCGTCCGGCTCCACCTCCAGCAGCGTCTCCAGGTCCAGCCCCAGCCCGGTCAGCGCATCCCGCGTGGCGTGCAGCAGCCCCATGTTGAGCAGGTTGTTCCCGAGCGCACGCCCGAGCAGGTACTCCGCAGAGAGGTAGTAGGCCCGCTTCGCGTCCTGCGCGTAGTAGGCGCGCGAGGTGCGCACCCAGCGGTCTGCCAGCCGGTCCCGCACCGCCAGCGACAGCGCCTCGAAGCGGTCCCGCGTGGTGGCGGACTCGGGGTTCTTGCCGCGGCTGTACCGAAGGTGGTCCAGGAAGGATTGCCGGATGGCCTCTGCGGAGCTCCCGGTGCGGATGCTCTCGCGCCGGTCGGGGAAGGGCAGGGGAAGGGCGGACATGGGTGGATGACTAGCAGAACTCCCGCTGCCCGGTCAGCGCCCCTTTTGCTTCAGCTGTTGGTAGCGGGCCCACTCGGCGGCTGCCCGCTCGAGCAGCAACTGCACCTCGCGCTCCTCCGCGGTGAGCGGCCGGTCCACAGGCTCGTCCGCGGCGGACAAGAGCCCGGGGTAGTCCGTCTTGCCCGCTTGAACCCGGAGCTCCGCCGGCTGGCCCGGCCCATTCCAGCCCAACTGCACGTGCAGGTCCCCGCCGTGGCGGACGGCCAGCGGCGCCAGCACCTCCAGCAGCAGGCGCCCCCGTTCGTCCCCGCGCAGGTCCACCTGCTCCAGCGTGGCGCGCCCGTCCCGCCCCACACGGAACTGCAGCTGGGGCGTGCCGCCCACCACCGTGACGGACAGGCGGGCCCCCTGCAGGGACACCGCCAGTTGAAGCCCTTCGCCGGCGGCCACCTGGGGGAGCCGCTCCAGCTCCGCCCGGGGCAGCACCAGCTGAAAGCCCCTCACCTCCGCAGACTCCAGCCTCGGCGTGTTCACAGCCCCACCTTCTTCTCCGTGAAGGACTGCCCGTCGTGCCGCAGCGAGATGCCCTTGCCCTCCACCTTCGTCACCAGGTTGACGGGCCGCCGCCACAGCGAGGCCAGGTTCTTCAGCGTCTCCCGGGCGAAGTCGGACTTCAGGTCCATGCCGTCATGTCGGTGGGCGAGCAGGAGCTCGGCGCGGTTGTCGTGGTTGCCGTCCAGCACGTCGATGACCGGCTGGCCGTGGTTCGTCAGCTGCTGCAGGAGCTTGTTCTTCACCTTGCGGAACTCGCGGTCCTGGATCTCCCAGCTGTTCCTCTTCTCGTTGAAACCGAACACAAACAGTTTCTGCTCCCGGGCGAAGTCCAGGGTCAGGAACGTGTCGATGAAGGTAACGTCGTTGTAGTGGCGCCGCACCTCGAACAGCTTCTCCCGTCCCTTCATGGCGCGCGTGTCCCACTCGGAGCGGGCGCGCAGGTCGTCACACTGCTCGTACTCCTTGCCGAACCGCCCCTTGTTCCACCGGTCCTCGATGTCCCGGAACAGCTCAATGCCGATCTTGTACGGGTTGAATGCACCCGGCCGCGTCCCCATCACTCCCGAGTGGTGGTCCGCATAGTCGATGAGCTCGTCGTCCCGCAGCGCCTTCTCCGTCATCAGGCGGCTGTGCCAGTAGCTGGCCCAGCCCTCGTTCATGATCTTCGTCTGCGCCTGTGGGGCGAAGTAGTAGGCCTCGTCCCGGAGCAGGGCGAGCATGTCTGCCTCCCAGTCCTCCAGCGGCGCGTGTTCCAGGAGGAACAACAGCACGTCCCGCTGGGGGCGTTCCGGGAAGCGCTTGGACGCGGCGGCCTCGGCCTCCAGCCGCTTGCGCTGCGCCTCCAGGTAGTCCGGCGGGTTGACGTAGCCGCGCATGTACTCGCGGTCCACCCGGAACCCCTCCACCCTCGGCTGCTCCTGAGGCGCCGCGGTGGGGGAGCGCTTCACGTACACGGACTGGGCGTCCACCAGGTTCTCCAGCGACAGCGCCCGGTCGATGAAGTCCTCCACCTTCTCCACGCCCAGCTTGTCTATCCACCGCCGGACGCGCGTGGCGTGGTTGGCCATGGCGTCCACCATCTTCCGGTTGGTGTGCTGGAAGGCGAAGTTGTTCTTGAAGAAGTCGCAGTGGCCGTAGACGTGGGCCATCACCAGCTTCTGGTCCACCTCGGCGTTGCTCTCCAGCAGGTACGCGTAGCAGGGGTCGTTGTTGATGACGAGCTCGTAGATCTTGCTGAGCCCGTACTCGTACCCGCGCGCCAGTTGCTCGTACTCCATCCCCCAGCGCCAGTGCGGGTAGCGCGTGGGGAAGCCGCCGTACGCGGCCACCATGTTGAGCTCGTCGAAGCCCAGCAGCTCGAAGCGCGTCTCGAAGAAATCCAGCCCGTAGCCGCGCGCGTACCCCTCCATCTCCTCCTTGAGCGCCTCGAGGCGCGGCGTCAGGCTCTTCGGCATGGGGGGAATCTTCGTCCTTTGCCCGCCCCGCGCCAAGCGGCACGCCGGGCAGGGGCCCGTGCGGTGCTAGGGTAGGGTCCGTGCGTGCATTCCCTCATGCCGCAACGCTGCTCGCCCTCGCGACGCTCCTGTCCGGCTGCCCCGGGACGGGGGCGGGCGGTGGCGCCTGCGCAAACGTGGCCTGCCCGGAGGGGCAGGGGTGTGACACCCAGACCGGGGCGTGCGTCCCGCTTCAGCCCGGGGATGCCTGTGGACTCACCTGCAGCGGGACCACCCCCGTGTGCGAGGGGACCAGCCGCACCTGCAAGGTGTGCACGGCGTTCGCTGGATGCGGCGGCACCACGCCGGTGTGCAACACCGCGGCGCCCCTGGGGACCTGCGTCCAGTGCACGGACAACGCCCACTGCGGGACGGGGCAGCGGTGCCTGCTGTCGAACTTCTCCTGTGTCCCGGCCCCGGACGGCGGCGCCCCGCCGGACGCCGGCTCGCCCGCGGCGTGCGCCCCAGCCTGCGGCGGGCTGACCCCGAG
>VGRA01000455.1 GCA_016875515.1 Deltaproteobacteria bacterium
CGCCGGCGTCCGGGGAGGCCGGCTCCACGGCCGCCAACCCGCCGGCATCCGGCTCGGGGACCTGCTCGGGGACCTGCTCGGCAACCGGCTCGGCCGCCAGGGGCGGGGCCACGGCGACCGGCGGCACGGGTTCCTTCGTGTTCGCCGAGGTCCGGGTTCCAAAGTAGGCGCCGAGCCCGACGAGCAGGACGCCGCCCACCGCCACCGCGGCGAAGCCCCAGTTGCGCTTCACCGGGATGAACTCCTCGTCGTCGCCTTGGGAGGACGCGGCCGGCTGGGAGGGGGCGGGCGACGGCTCCTGGACACCCGTGGCGACGGGCGGGACCGTGTCGGGGAGCGGCTCCTCCCGGGGCGGCTCCGGGGCGGCCACCGGCGGTTCGGCGGGGACGTCTGGGGGGGGAGGCTGCGCGTCGTAGAGCAACTCGCCGCGCGCGGTCTCACGGGTACCCTCGGCGGGGCGAGGCGGTTCCTCTGCCCCGGCCGGTGCACGGGCGAAGTGTAACGGGAAGGCCCCCTCGCTCCCGGATGGGACCGGCTCGGGGGGCGCCCCGCGCGCAAGGGCAAACGGGGTCGGGTCCGCCACCGCCGAGGAGGAGCCCATGGGGAAGCCGCCGTCGTCCACGAAGCCCTGGGGCTGCGCCGCGACAGGTCCTGGAGTCATCCCTGCAAAGGCGCCCAAGGCCTCCCGGGGCGCCTCCGCCGCCGGGGTCACCTCCGCGAAGGCCGAGGGCGCCTCCCGCGAGCGCCCCTGGGCCGTCCCCGTGGAGGGCGAGGGCGCCTCGGCCGGCAGCATCCCCGCAAATGCGTTCAAGTCCTCGCGCGGCGCTGCTTCCGCCTCCGTCCCGGGCGTCGCCGGAGGCGCCCCTGCGGGGGGCATGTCCGCGAATGCCGCCAACTCCTCCCGCGAGAGCCCCTGCGTCGTCCTCGCGGAGGGCGCGGGCGCCTCGGCCGGCGTCATCCCTGCAAATGCGTTCAACTCCTCGCGCGGTGCGCCTGCCGTCTCCGGCCCGGGCGTCGAAAGGGGTTCCCCCGCTGCGGGCACCTCCTCGAACGCCGCCAACTCCTCCCGAGAGAGTGACTGGGTCGTGCGCGCCGCGGGCGCGGGCGCCGGCGCCGCGACCGTGCGGAACGAAGCCGCCTCGGGCGGCTCGCGCGGCAGGGACGGGGGCGAGTTGAGCCACTCGTCCACGAGGGGCCTTCGGGTGGGGGCCGCGGCCCCCTTGCGCACGGAGACCAACCCCTCGAAGTACAGGCGAGCGAGGATCTCCAACACGGCCAGCCCGCCCAGCGTGGAGGCCTCCACCAGGTCCTCCACCGTCCGCTCTCCGTCCACGAGGCGGAGTACCCAGCCCGCCTCCTCGGGGAGCGCGCCCTGGATTTCCGCCACGCGGACCGCGTCCTGCTCCAGCACGGAGGACAGGGGCGGCACCTGCTCCAGCGCGTGGTCCCAGGCCTCCAGGTAGGCAATGCCTTCGTCGAGGAGCGCTTCGGCCCCGCCCCCCAGGTTTCCCTCCGGGGAGGTCTCCGCCATGCGCAGGACGTACGTCCCCTCGCGGGCGGACAGCAGCCGGAAAAACGCCTCCTTTCCGGACTGGATACCCGCCACCGCGTCTACCGGCGCCCCGGCGTGGAAGACCAGCCGCGCGTCGCGCGCGCCGGAGAAGTGCACCGTCCCCGAGCGCCCCTGTGCCCGGAAGAATTCCACCACGTCCAGGAGCGACATCCGGTCCACGCTGGACTGGAAGGCCTCCTCCTCACCGGCCTCCAGCCGCCTCCGGACCGCTGCGTCCAGTGCCGCGCGGATCCTCGCCACCAGGTCTCCCAGCGCCACCGGCCGCGACACCACGTCCAGCGGCGCAAGCCCCTCCCAGCGTGCCGACGGCCCCGCCCCGGCCCCGTCCACCAGCAGCAAGAAGGGGGGCCCCTCCTTCAAGGTGCGGAGCACTTCGCGCACCGCGGAGGTCCCCTCTCCGCCAAGCGAGGCGGCGCACAGCACGCCGTCCACCGGGTGGGCGCGTAACCGCTCGAGCGCCTCGGCACCGCTGGCCACGGCGGTCACGGTGAAGCCGTTGCGCGACAGCCCCGCGGCGGTGAGCCGCTGGGCGCGGAGGTCCGGATCAACGAGGAGCAGCTGCAACCTGGCCACGGCGGGTGTCCCTTTCGCGATAGAGGCCGATTTTCCGGCCTCGGCGCCGCGTGTCAAACAAGACGATGCACGGCGGCCTGCCTTCCATGCCATGCTGTGCAACACGGATGGAACACGAGCAGACAGGAGACAACGACCAGCGGCGCACGCCCCGCGTCCGGATGGACGTGGAGTTCAAGGCCCGCGAGGGGCACGGGGGCGGCACGCTCCAGTTCCGCGCCGCGGACCTGTCCCTGGGCGGCGCATTCCTCCGAGCCGCCCTGCTGCTCGAGGAGGGAGAGACGCTCAGCCTGGAGTTCCGCCTCCCCGGCAGCCACCGGCTGCTGAAGGCAACCGCCCGGGTGGCGTGGGTCCGCCGCTTTCCCGCCGGGGGGCAGCCCGCCGGCATGGGCATGGAGTTCCTCTCCATGAGCCCCGAGGACCGCGAGGTGCTGGGGCGGCACCTGGCCCTTACAGCCCGAACAGGCCCTTCTTCGCCGGAGTAGCGGCCGCGGACTTCTTCCGGATGTCGATGAGTCGCACCTCGGCGCTCGCCTCGGCGTGGCGCGGGTTGGCGGCCACCGCCGCCCGGAAGGCCTTTTCCGCCCCGGCGTGGTCCCCTTGCGCCTTGGCGAGGACGCCCACCTGGTAATGGGCGCGCGCGCACTTCGGGTCCCGCTTCAAGGCCTCGGCCAACATCTGCTGGACCGCCGGGAGTTCCGCCTTGCGCGCAGGGTCCAGGTAGACCGCCCATGCCTGCGCGGCCAGCGTCTCGCCCTTCTGGTCCAGGCCGTGCGCCCGGGCGAACACCTTCTCCGCCTCGGCGAACTCCTTCTTCTTCAGCTGCAGCTCCCCCGTCCGGAGCAACTCCCGCACCTGCTGGTCCACGGGCGTGGCCTCGGCGGGCGCGCCGGGCCGCGCGCCGGGACTCGGAGGACCGGCCTTGAGCCGCTCGAGGTAGGCGGCGCGCGCCGCGTCGTCCTGCAGGGCGTCGTAGGCGGCCCGGACGGCGTCGAACACGCCGTTGATGCGCGGCCCGTGCGAGGGCTGGAGCGCGGTCGGCAAGCGGTCCGGGTGAAACGTCTTTGCAAGCTGGAGGAAGGCCGCCTTCACCTGGTCCTTGTTCGCGGAATGGGGAACGCCCAGCACGGCGAAGTGGTCCTTTCCGAAGAGTTCTGCCACCCGCTTGTCGAGCAGGTCCGCGAACGCCTTCTCCTCGGA
>VGRA01000456.1 GCA_016875515.1 Deltaproteobacteria bacterium
TCGCCTCGTACAAACTACAAAACCCGCTCAACGCGCAGCTCGCCTCCGCGGAGTTGGTCCGCCGCGTGGTGCGCCACCTGCTCCCCCATGCGCCGCCGGTCATTGCCGAGCGCTCACGGGCCACGCTGGACCATGCGCTGGATGCCATCGTGCGCTCAACGGACCGGATGAAGCGGCTGGTGGATGACCTGCTCACCAGCACCCGCCTGGCGGCGGGAAAGCTGCCCGTGCGCAAGGAGCCGGTGGACCCCGCCCGCGTCCTCACCGAGGCGCACGCGACACTGGACGCGTACGCCTGCCGGCACCACGTGCATGTGGACCTGGAGGTGGAGCGGGGCTTGCCCAACGTGGAGGGAGACGGGGACCGGTTGGTGCAGGTGATCACCCACCTCCTTCACAATGCCCTCAATTTCACGCCCGAGGGCGGACACGTCCACCTCCGGGTGCGCCGCGCGGAGGGGCAGGTCCGGCTGGCGGTGGAGGACGAGGGGCCGGGCGTCGCGCCGGAAGAGCGCGCCCACCTCTTCGAACGGTTCTGGCAGGGACGCGAGCGGGCCTACGTGAGGGCGGGGCTGGAGCTGTACATCAGCAAGGGGATCATGGAGGTGTTCGGAGGGCGGATGGAGGTGGAGTCCGCCCGTGGACACGGCACCTGCTTCCGGGTGGACCTTCCCATGCTGAAAGCCGTAGCCGCCGCGCCGGCCGCTGGTTAGACAGCCTGCCATGCTTTCCTTTGACACCCCTGCGCTCGGCGCCATGACCGTCCAGGACGCGGACGGTACCCCGGTGACGTTCTCCGGGGCCTGGAAGGACCAGCCGGTCATCTTCGTCTTCCTCCGGCACTTTGGGTGACTGCTCTGCCGTGAGCACGCGGCCGAGTTTCGGCCGCACCTGGAGGCGCTGAAGCAGGAAGGCATCGGGCTCGTGTTCGTGGGCTGCGGTCTGCCCGTCATGGCGAAGGACTTTGCCGCGGAGCACGGGATCACCTCCCCGCTCTGGGTGGATCCCACGCGCGAGAGCTACCGCCACCTCGGCTTCGTCCGGACGGGGCTGCGGGCGCTGCTGGACCCGCGCACGCTCGCACACGGTCTGCGGGCCTTCCGGAAGGGATTCCGGCAGGGCCGGGTGCAGGGAGATCCCCACCAGCAGGGCGGCGTGCTGGTGGTGGCCGCCGGGGGCAAGCCCGTCTACGGCTTTGCGGCCGAGGTCCCGGGGGACATGCCCCCCACGGACGAGGTGCTGGCCGCGGCCCGCCGCGCGAAGGCGGCGTCGTGAAGCGAGGCGCGTGGGACCGCCTGCTGGACGCCACCGTGGTCCTCTCCTTCGGGCGGGCAGGCTACGAGCGCCATGCCCGCGCCTTCCACCCCGGGGAGTTGGAGGTGTCGCTCGCCGGCAAGACGGCGTGGGTGACGGGGGCCAACTCTGGCATCGGCTACGTCACGGCCCGTGCCCTCGGCGCGCTGGGGGCGCGGGTGGTGCTGCTGTGCCGGGACGAGGCGCGGGGAGCCTCCGCGCTGGCGCGCATCCGGGGCGAGGTGCCGGCGGGAGCGTTCGAGCTGGACCGGCTCGACATCTCCTCGCTCGCGGACGTCCGCGCCGTGGTTGCCCGGCGGAGCGAGGCCGTCCACCTGCTGGTGCACAACGCGGGGGTGCTACCGCTGCAGCGCACCACCACCTCGGAGGGGCACGAGCTCACCTGGGCCACGAACGTGCTCGGCCCCTTCGCGCTCACCTCCTTGCTGCTTCCAAACCTGAGGCAGGCGAAGGCGCGGGTGCTGACCGTCACCTCCGGGGGTATGTACCCGGTGCGGCTGGGCCTGCCAGCGCTGCAGGGACAGGTGGAGAGGTTCGACGGCGTGGCGGCCTACGCGCAGACCAAGCGCTCCGAGGTGATCCTCAACGCCCTGTGGGCCGCGCGTGAGCCGGGCATCCGCTTCCACGCCATGCACCCGGGCTGGGCAGACACGCCCGGGGTCCAGCACTCGTTGCCCCGGTTCCACGGGCTGACGCGCCAGATCCTGCGCACGCCGGAGCAAGGGGCGGACACCCTGGTGTGGCTGGCTGCGGCCGAGCGACCGGGCCACTCCAGCGGCCAGCTGTGGTTCGACCGCGCGGAGGCCCCCACCCACGCCTTCCCGTGGACGCGCGAGTCCGAGCGCGAGCGGGCCGCGCTGTGGGGCCTGTGCGAGCGGCTCACGCAAACAGCCCCAGCAGGTCTTCCCGCGTGAGGGAGGTGGCGCCCCCGCCCTCCCCCAGCGCGGCCTCGAACAGCGCCCGCTTCTTCTCCTGCAGGCCGAGGATCCGCTCCTCCACCGTGCCGCCGGACACCAGCCGGTAGACGAACACCGGCCGCTCCTGGCCAATGCGGTGCGCCCGGTCCGCCGCCTGCGCCTCAACGGCGGGGTTCCACCACGGGTCGAGCAGGAAGACGTGGTCCGCGGCGGTCAGGTTCAGTCCCGTTCCGCCCGCCTTCAGCGACAGCAGCATCACCGGAGGCCCATCCCCCGCCTGGAAAGCCCGCGTGATCTCCCCGCGGTTGGGCGTGCTGCCGTCCAGCCGGCTGTAGCCGATGCCCGCGTCCTCCAGGGCCGGCTCCACCTTGTCGAGCAACGAAGTCCACTGGGAGAAGACGAGTGACCGGTGCCCCTCCTCGTGCGCCACCTGGAGCGCCTCCACCAGCGCGGACACCTTGGAGGAGCTGTTCGCCACCTGCCCCGGCACCAGCCCCACGTGGCACGCCGCCTGCCGGAGCCGCAGCAGCGCTTCGAGCGCCTGCATCACGCTGCCACCCGCCTCCAGCAGCGACACCACCTCCTTGCGCGTGGCAGCGAGCACCGCGTCGTAGACGGCGCGCTCCTTCTCATCCAGCGACACGTGCAGGACGGACTCGGTGCGGGGCGGAAGCTCCGGGGCTACGTCCTTCTTGAGGCGCCGGAGGACGAACGGCCGGATCTTCTTCCGGAGCGCCTGCGCGGCCCCGGGCCGCCCGTCCGCCACCTCCTGCGCGGTGCCGTCTGCGAAGGCGCGCCGCCCGCCCAGCAGCCCCGGGTTGGCGAAGTGCATGACGCTCCAGAGCTCCTCCAGCCTGTTCTCCACGGGTGTGCCGCTGAGCGCCACCCGGAAGTCCGCCCGCAAGCCGTACGCCGCGCGCGTCACCTGGCTGTCCGGGTTCTTGATGGCCTGCGCCTCGTCCAGCACCACCGTCCGCCACGTCACCGAGGACAGGGCCGCTGCGTCCAGGCGCAGCAGCGCGTAGGTGGTCAGCGTCACGTGCGCGGACGGATCCAGCGCGCGCCCGGGGCCGTGGTAGCTGCACACCTTGAGGCCGGGGCGGAACCTT
>VGRA01000457.1 GCA_016875515.1 Deltaproteobacteria bacterium
TTCCGCGTGGTGGGGGGCGCGCTGCCTCCCGGCGTGACGCTGGACGAGGCGGGGCGGCTGGGCGGGACGGTGTCCCCGGAGGCCGCGCCGGGGCTGTACGCCGTGACGGCAGTGGCGGTGGATGGCCGGGGCGGTGCGCTCGTGGGGGGCGGCGCCTTCGAGGTGCTGGGGCCGGACGCACTTCCCGCCAGTGGCTGCGCAGCGGCCCCGGGGGGCGTGGGCGCGTGGGCGTGGCTCGTCCTGCGCGTCACGGGGTGGGGACGGCGGCGGACAGCCCGCACTTGATTTTTGGAGCACCCCCCCGCCAGCATGGTGTTTTTAATCAGGGCATCCACCCAGGCTGCGGTGGTCTCGCTGTCCAACAGGAGCTGTCTCTTCCCATGCGACGTTTCTCCTATTCCATCGCCGCGCTCGTGCTCGCCACGGTCGCCTCGGTCTCGGGCTGCAGCTGTGAACGCCAGGTCACCGTCAAAAAGCTGGGGGCACTGGAGGTCGTGTACCCGGACCCGGCGAACGAGAAGGTGGAGATCTCGTCCGCGGCCACGGAGAACAAGGCCACGTACGACCTGGGCCCGGTCTTCATGGGACAGACCCGCGAGGCGGCCATCCAGGTGCGCAACACCGGGCAGGGCACGCTGACGCTGAAGTCCCTGGAGGTGTTGGAGGGGACGGAGTTCGTCACCGTGGGGACGGCCGTGGCGCCCACCCCCGCGTTCGACATTGCCTTCACCGTGGACACGGAGGTCGAGGCAGCCGGCGGGGCGGACATCTCGGTGAAGTTCACCCCCATCACCGAGGCGAAGGAGCAGGTGGACTACACCGTGCGGCTGAAGCTGCAGGCCACCGGCACCGAGGACGGCAAGGACCTGGTGGAGATCACCCTGCTGGGCCGGGGCGTCTCCGGGGTGTGTGATCTCGGCAGCTTGATCGACTTCGGCGCGGTGGCCCGCGGCGACACGGGGCTGCAGGAGGTCATCATCCGCAACCCCACCCAGCTGGAGGCCACGGCCACGGTGGGCGAGGTGTTCGGCTCGGACGCGCAGGCGTTCACCTACGCCACGGACTCGGCGCGTGGCAGCGTCACGGTGCCGCCCGGCGGCGAGAAGAAGGTGAAGCTGCAGTTCACCCCCACGGAGATCCGCGCCTACCTGGCCTTCGTGAAGATGCGGGCCTCGGCCGCCTGCCCGGAGATCTCCATCACGGTGCAGGGCGAGGGCGTGGACACGGTGCTCTCCTGGTACTGGCTGAAGCCGGACGGCACCAAGGCCAACACCGTGGACTTCGGCTACGCCAGCCCGGGCTCCGAGGTGGCGCGCGAGGTGAAGTTCGAGAACCTGGGCGTGGCCCCGGTGACGGTGTCCCAGCTGGCCTACAACAAGAACGAGTTCAAGGTGGTGGGGGCGGCCGGCGCAGCGGACCCCACGGTCCTGACGGTCCCGAGCAAGGGCACCGCCACGCTGCCGGTCACTTTCAAGCCGGCGCTGCTGGGGCCGCGCACCGCGGCGCTGTCCTTCAACACCACGCTGCTCAAGCAGCCTACCGGCACCATGAATGCCAAGGGCTTTGGCGGCGGGCCGGACATCGACGTGAAGCCGGCGCCGACGCTGGCCTTCGGCAAGGTGGCCTACTTCGCCGGCATCACGCCCCCGTCCTTCACCAAGCGCCGGCTGACCGTGCAGAACGTCGGCACGCTGCCCTCGCCGCCGGACGTGGCGGGCAACCTCCAGTTGCAGCCCACCCTCACGCTGGCACCGGGCGCGGGCGTGACGGACACCTCGGAGATCACCGCGGTGCTGGCCGGCTACAACGCCACAACGGGCCTCGAGGCCAAGGCGGGCGCCAACACCGCGTTCGTGGACGTGACGCTGACCCCGGCCTCGCTGGGGCAGAAGAGCTGGACGCTGAAGGTGGCCTCCAACGATCCGGACGAGCCCGAGGTCACCATCGAGGTGACGGCGGACATCCAGCAGCTGCCGCCCTGCAGCTACACCGTGACGCCGGCCACGCTGGACTACGGCCTGGTGACGCCGCCGAACTTCAAGGACCTGTCGATCACCATCAAGAACACCGGCAACGACGAGTGCCTGCTCAACAACCTGGGGCTGTCCGCAGCCTCCAGCAACATCTTCTCGCTGCCGCAGGGGCCCATTGACAGCGCCACCCTCGCGGCGGGGCAGTCGCTCAACGTGATCGTCCGGGCGTGGCCGCAGGGGGCTGCCTCCACCACGCTCAACGTGGTGACCGGCGCGGTGGAGTTCTTCATGTCCTCGCCCACGCAGCCGCAGAAGTCCGTGGCGCTCAAGGCCACGGTGGCGCAGGGCTGCCTGACCATTGCGCCGTCCGACCTGGACTTCGGCACGGTGGCGGTGGGCTGCTCCTCCTCCACGCGGACGTTCAACATCTACAACACCTGCTCCACCGCGGTGACGGTCAACTCGGTGCAGATGGTGAGCGCGGCGGGCTACCCGGCCGGCACGGCGTTGTGCCCCGGCGGTGTGGCCTGCCCGGAGTTCAAATTCGTGCAGGCGGCGGCCACCGGCAGCATCCCGGCAGGCTCGCCCACGCCCATGACCTTCTCCGCCAAGTACTCGCCGCTGGACACTGGCCCGGACCAGGGGGCCATTGCGGTCAACGCCACGCAGAACGGCCAGGCGGTCACCTACGTGGTGACGCTGCAGGGCACGGGGGACACCGAGGGGCTCAACACGGACACCTTCACCCAGGACTCCAAGCCCAAGGCAGACATCCTGCTGGTGATTGACAACAGCTGCTCCATGGCCAGCTACCAGCAGTCCCTGGCCACCAACTTCCAGTCCTTCATCCAGTACGCCAACGCGGCGGGCGTGGACTACAACATCGCCGTTACCACCACGGATGACGACTCGGGTGGCTTTGGCGGGTCCGGCGAGCAGGGCCGTTTCGTGTCCGGCACGGCCCACACGGAGAAGGTGCTGACCCCCAACACTGCCAGCGTGGAAACCAAGTTCGGCGCCAAGGTGAACGTGGGCACCAACGGCAGCGCGGAGGAGACCTGCCTGTCCCCGGCGCTCAAGGCGCTGACCGCCCCGCTCATCAACGCGGACAACGCGGGCTTCCTGCGCACGGACGCCAAACTCGCGGTGGTGTGCGTGACGGACGCACCGGACCAATCCGCACAGACGGCGGTGTTCTACTACAACGCCTTCCTCAACATCAAAGGCTTCAAGAACGCCAACGCCTTCACGTTCAACGCGATTGCCGGCTTCAACCCCACCCCCGCCGCCTCCTGCTCCGGCTATGACAGCGGCCCGGACGACGGGAAGTACGCCTACTTGGTGGGCCAGACCAACGGCGTGAAGG
>VGRA01000458.1 GCA_016875515.1 Deltaproteobacteria bacterium
GCTCGAGTCCGTCTACCCCATCGTCTACATCGACGCGCTGGTGGTGAAGATTCGGGACCAGGGCAAGGTGGAGAACAAGGCCGTCCACATCGCCGTGGGCGTCGACGAGGACGGCACCCGGGACGTGCTGGGCTTGTGGCTGGAGCGCACCGAGGGGGCGCGCTTTGGGTCCTCCATCCTCGCGAAACTGAGGCACCGGGGCGTGGACGACATCCTCGTCCTGTGCGCGGACGGGCTGTCGGGCCTGCCCGAGGCCGTGGAGGCGAACTTCCCGAAGACCATCTTCCAGACGTGCATCGTGCACCTCATCCGCAGCAGCACGCGGTACGTCTCGTACAAGGACCTCAAGCCCGTCTGCGCGGACCTCCGGGCCGTGTACACGGCCGCCAACGCGGACGAGGTTGTGCGGGCCCTGTCCCAAGTGG
The DNA here is from genome assembly GCA_016875515.1 of Deltaproteobacteria bacterium. GTDB lineage: Bacteria > Myxococcota > Myxococcia > Myxococcales > Myxococcaceae > VGRA01. The sequence goes on from VGRA01000458.1 coordinate 426, forward strand.
AGGAACGGTGGGGGGCCCGGTACGCCCATGTCACGAGGGCCTGGCGCAGCAGGATGGACGAGTGGACGCCCTTTCTGGCCTTCCCCGTGGAGCTGCGGCGGGCCATCTACACGACCAACACCATCGAGGCGCTCAACCGCATCCTGCGCAAGTCGCTGAAGACGCGGGGCCCGCTGCCCACGGACGAGGCCGCGCTGAAGCTGCTTTACCTCGCCGTCAGGAACGCGAAGGCCACCTGGGGCCGTGCCCACCGTGACTGGCTGACTGCGCGCATGCAGCTCGCCATCCACTTCGAGGGCCGTCTGGGATAAGACTTACAACGCCGCTCGCAGCGGCATCACCCCGCTGCTCGAGCCCGTACACCGAATTCCTGACACCCTCGCACGCCCAGCACGATGGCGTCGAACCGCGACAGCGGCTCCTCGCGCAGCGCCACGTCATTGAGCATCGTCACGTCGTTGCCGACCTGCCGGAGCGCCGCCGGCACGTCGTCCCCTGAGCCGGCGACATACCCGACGCGCGCGGTCTTCCACCGCTTGAGGTCCACGCGCAGGAGCTTCACCTGCGCCGGGGCCAGCACGGACTGGTTGGGGATGTGCGGGTACTCGATGCGCGCGAGGGCGAGGGAGAAACGCGCCCCTCCGACCTGCGCCACCACCGTCAGCGCCCCGATCACTGCCGCCGCCGCCCGCGCCCCCACCGGACGCAGCTTGAACCCCACCACCGCCAGCTGCCCCCTCTCCAGCTGGGAAGGCACGCTCGCCGGCTCGCTCGAGAAGCCCGTGGGAAGCCGAGCGTCACCACGCCGTGCTGCCCGTCGGCGTTCGCCGTCACCGTCACCTCGAGCGGCCTCGCCGCGCCATCCGTGAAGCCCAGCACCTCCACGCCCGGGGCCGCCGCGGCCACCCTTTTTGGGGGTCCCGCGGTTCGCGTCGCTCGTGCCCCGGACGCGCACCTGTTGCCGGGCTGGGGGCCGGATTGCCGCGGGAAGCAATGCCGGATGGAAGGGGCTGGCCTGCCTGGCCGGGGCCTCGGCTACCAGACCTGGTTGGTCCAGACGCACCGGTAACCATGCGCGGTGGGGGCGTCCCGGTAGGCCCAGTCCTGGTACCCCAGCGCGGTGTTCCAGTCGGTCTGCGTGCCGTTGGCCCCTCCGCCCCACTTGAACAATCCTGCAACCGCGGGATTGGTGGCGGCACCGCCCTCCGAGTCGGATGACCAGGTCCAGCTGGCGGGGCCCTGCCCGTTGGGGAGCCCGTCCCGCACCAGCGCCACGTACTCGCGCATGGAGGCGAGGTGGCCGCCCTCCGCGGCGCACGTCTTCACCGCGTTCACCCAGGTCGCGGGAGCGCGGTCCACGGGGTCTGCCCACGTCCGCACGGTGGCCGTGCCCGCGGGCTTCTCGGACAGGTGGCAGTCCAGCTGGCCGCCCGAGCACAGGCCGGGGCCCGCGTACGCCGCGTCCACCGGGTACCAGGTGCAGCGGTACGGGAAGGTCTGCGCCCCGAGCGCGGACCAGGCGGCGTACTGCGAATAGTACCCGGTGAAAGCCCGGTCTGTGCCCGCCCAGCGCACCACCTGCACTTTGGACTGGTTGCTCCAGTCCGAACTCCACGCCCATTCGTTCGCCGGGCCCGCGCCGTTGGGCAGCCCGTCCCGGATGAGTTCCATCCAGTCCCGCGTGTGCGGCAGCTGCCCCCCGCGCGAGAAGCAGTCCTGCACGGCATCCTCCCAGGTGGCCGGGGCCAGGTTCAGCCCGTGGCCCGCGAGCCCCGTGCCCTGACCCGTGAAGGGGTCTCCCCAGGTGGCCGTGTCCGCGGGGACCCCGCCGGTGTTGGGCAGGAGCCCGGACCCCTCCCCCATGCAGCGGAACCGGTAGCGGTAGTTGATGTCGCGGGCGGCCCACGACCAGGACACGGGGTACGTGGCGTTCCACCCGGCGGGGTTCGTCCCGGTCCATTTCACGACGTCCACCAGGTCGTAGCGGGCGTGGTCCGCGGTCCACAGGAATGCCCCGGAGCCGTTGGGCAGCCCGTTGGGGATGTTCTCTGCCAGGGAGAGCGAGAGCGGCAGGTGCGCCCCCGCGAACGCGCACTCCCACGTGGCGCCTGCGTAGGTGAGCGACGGCCGGTCAGACGCGTCCAGGTTCCGGCGCCTGCCCTCGCCCACGGACTGGAAGCAGGGGGCGCTGGGGGGGCCGTGACACCGGGAGCCCTGGAAGCCCTGCGCGGCGGCCACCGGCCACACGCAGCGGTACGGCGTCTTCGTGCTGTCGGCCGCGTAGGAGATGGCCGTGTCGCCGCCCGCGTCGTTCAGGCGCCCCTGCGTGTGCTGCTGCGTGGCGCCGTTCACGTGCCACGGCGTGAGCGTCCAGAGCCAGTTGGACTCGTACGAGGTCCCCACCTCCGAGGACTGGGACGCCCCCACTCGCCACACCTCGGTCGCGGTGGGGAGCCGCCCGCCCACGGCCTGGCAGGACGCCTTCGCGTCCGTCCACGTGGCAGCCGGCCGCTCCACGCCGTCCCAGGCGGTGCCCCAGCTGTCCATCACCTCGAAGCCGCGCGCCCGGCCGCCCGAGGGGCCGGTGGCATTCACCTGCACGCACTGCCACGCGGTGCCGTCCCACTGCAGCGCCTCGTAGGGCCCGGTGCACGGCTGGGTGGGCGATTCGCCGTTGCACACGTACTGCGTGCTGGCCGCCGTGAGCTCCGCAGGGTCCGGCTGCCCGTTGTTGTTGGCGTCCACGTAGCTGACGGCCTTGAAGCCGCCCGCCGGGCAATTCGGTCCCGGCGGCTCGGGCGTGAGCGACGTGCGGGACGCAGCGCCGTTGCACACGTACGCCGTGGTGGTCGCGCCCGGCGCGGTGGCCGTCACCTTCTGACCGCCGTGCGGGCAGTGGGCGCCCGCGGGCT
>VGRA01000459.1 GCA_016875515.1 Deltaproteobacteria bacterium
CCATGGGCACCGCGCCCGGGGGAAGCTGCCCCGGGCCGGGGCCACCGGCGTAGGGCTGGCCGAAGTACGGGGCCCCCGGCGGCATTCCCGGAGGCGGGGCGGCCAACCCGGGCGAGGGCGGCGTCATGCCCGGCATGCCGGTGGGGACGCTGGGGGCCTGCGGGGGGGCGGCGAGGTCCGTTTGGGCGGCGCTGCGGCCCGCGTACAGGGCCAGGCCGGCGAGGCCGCCTACCAGCCCCACGCCCACGACGATGACGGTGGTGTTCTTCACGGGCGGAGGGTGTACTCCAACTCACCGGCGCTCACCACTGCGGGGCTGCGCTGCAGCCGCTGCAGCGAGAAGCCCGGCACCAGCTCCGCGGCGCGGCACGGCCGCCCGTCGGTGAGCCCGCTCCAGCGCGAAAGCAGCCCCACCACCCTCTCCGCGGGCACCCCCGCCTCCCGGAGCCCCGCAAGCGTGGTGGCGCCGTCCCGCTTGGCGAGCCGCCTGCCGTCCTCGCCGTGCAGCAGCGGCACGTGGGCGAACGCGGGGGGCTGCAGCCCCAGCGCCCCGTACAGCTGCAGCTGGCGCGGGGTGGAGGTGAGCAGGTCGTCCCCGCGCAGCACGTGGGTGATGCCCTGGTGCGCGTCATCCACCACCACCGCCAGCTGGTAGCTGGCCACCCCGTCGTTGCGCCGCACCACGAAGTCCCCCACCGCCTCGCGCACGTCATGGCCAGCCTGCCCGTGCACCCCGTCCACGAAGGCGGTGACGCCGGGCCGGGGCCGGAAGCGGAGCGCGGCGGGTGCGCCGGGGCGGGCGCTGCCGCCCGGGGGACGGCAGGTGCCGGGGTACAGCGGCCCCTCGTCCAGGGGGCCGTGGGGGGCGGAGGCGGCGCGGGCCACCTCCTGCCGGGTGCAGCTGCAGGGGTAGACGCGCCCTGCCGCCCGCAGCGAGGCGAGCGCCGCCTCGTAGGCGTCCGCGCGCTCCGACTGGAAGAGGACCGGCCCGTCCCAGTCCAGCCCCAGCCAGGTGAGATCCCGGTACAGCCCGTCCACGTGCTCGGGCCGGCAGCGGGCGCGGTCCAGGTCCTCCACCCGCAGGAGGAACTCGCCGCCCGCGGCGCGGGCTTGCAGCCAGCCCAGCAGCGCGCTGCGGGCGTTGCCCAGGTGCAGCCGCCCGGTGGGGCTGGGGGCGAAGCGGCCGCGCACGCCTACTGCTTGAGCGGCTTGCGCTTCTGGCCCTGCAGGGGCGCGCGCGGGGCCGCGGGGGTGGCCGGGCTGGCCGGGGTGGCGGCGTCCTCCAGCGAGGGCTCCTCGGAGGCGGCCCTGGGGGCCACGCCGTAGGTGGCGGTCGTCAGCTTGGGCTTGTTGGCGAGCGTCTCGAGCGAGACGGGCGAGGGCACGCGCACCGCGTCCCCCAGCCCCGTGCCTTGCGCCTTCAGCTGCCCGGCCAGCTCGTAGAACTTCATGCCGGCCTCCAGCAGGTCCGGGTCGAAGGAAAGGGTGGGAAGCCGCCGCACCACGGGCTTCTGGCCCGCCGTGTAGAGGAACAGGTCGAACTGCAGCTGGTTGCCTGTGCGGGACAGGGCGCCGAACAGGGCCAGCTCCGCCTCCGCCGCGCGCACCTGCTCGCCCACGGCCTTCAGCAGCGGCTCGTCCACGGTGTTGGCGGCGAGCGAGGCCACGGCCCGGGACTCGGCGTCCTCCACCGGGGCGCGGGCAGACACCTTCGCCTGCTTGCCCGCGGCCACCTCCACCGTGCTCCCGAGCCGCTCTCCGGTGGGCAGCTGCAGCTTCCACGCGTGCTGGCCGGCCGGCACCTCCTTGACGTCCAACGGCGTGGGGCCGAGCGCCACGCCGTCCAGGACGAAGGTGGCGCCCGCCGGGGTGGACTCGGCGAGCAGCGTCCCGCGCGGTGCGCCCTGGACGCCCTTGCGGACGTCCGCCACCACCCGGGAGAACAGCGCGGAAGACTGCGCCAGCGGCAGCTCGCGCGAGGGGCCCAGCGCCAGGGAGGCCTGCAGCGCGGCGAGCCCCTCCTCGTCCCGGCCGGTGTTGTAGAGGACGGCGGAGAGCAGCGCCCAGGCGTCCGAGAGCTCCCCCACGTCCGGCAGGGCGCTCGCGGCCAGCCGGTACTGGTCCAGCCCCGCCCGCAGCGCCTGCTCGGCCGCCTTGAACTTGCGCTTGCCGCGCAGTTCCTTCGCCTTCTCCACCTCCGCGCGGGCGGCGGCGAGCGCCTCCTGGTCCCGGTCCGTGGCCTGCTTGCCCTCGGCCCTGGGCGCGGACACCACCTCCAGGGACTCCACCCCCTTGAGCTCCGTGGTGAGCATGGCGGCCGCCTTGGCCGGGGCGCGGGCGGGGACGTCGCCGGACAGCGCCGCGAAGGGCAGCACCACCAGCTTCTGGGGTGGTGCGCCCACCTCGCCCTCGGCGAAGGCAAGAGGGGCGAGCAGGGCGGGCACGGCGAGGAACAGTGCAGTGGAGAAAAGCATGCGGCCCGCCACCCTAGCCGATCCCCGCGGGCGCACCTACCCTCCAGGCCTCGGCATGCAACAGCCTCCCACCATCCTCTTCGCGGACGGCGACGCGGACCAGCGCGAGCTGCTCGGCAACCTGCTCGGGCTGGAGGGGTTCCGCGTGGTGACGGCCGGGACGCCGCAGGCGGTGCGCGAGGCGCTCTGCCGGGACGTGGACGTGCTGGTGCTGGACCTCCACGGCGCGCTGGACGAGCCGCTCGAGCGGCTGCTGGACCCCCTGGGGCCGGACCGCCCGCCGCTGCTGCTGGCCAGCGGGGACCCGGACATCCACGCGCATGCGCGGCGGATGCGGGCGGACGGGGTGCTGGCCAAGCCGTTCGGGCTGGAGGACCTGCTCAGCTCGGTCCGGGCGGGCGTTCGCGCGCGGGGGGGCGGGAAGACCGTGTAGGGTGCAGGGCCCGCATGCGCTTCCTCCACTGCTCGGACGTCCACGTCACCGCCAACTACGCGGCCATCCCCTTCCTCCGGCTGGGGTGGCGCCGGTGGATTGCGCTGGGGGAGCTGACGTGGGGCGGGCGGGCCGCCGCCTACGCCCGGGCCCCGGAGACGCTCCACCAGATTGTCCGGGACTGCGAGGCGCACCGGGTGGACCACCTGCTCGTCACCGGGGACCTCACCGCCTACGCGCTGCCCAATGAGTTCGAGGGGGCACACTCGGCGCTGCGGCCGTTCTCCGAAGATCCCCGCCGCTGCACCATCATCCCCGGCAACCACGACACCTACACCCCGGGGGCCCACGCCTCGGGCCGCTTCGCCCAGTGGTTCGGGCCGCTGGGCCAGGGCGAGATGCCCGAGTACCAGCGCGAGGGG
>VGRA01000460.1 GCA_016875515.1 Deltaproteobacteria bacterium
GGAACGCGTACAGCACCACCACCACCACCACGTAGAGCTTCCCCATCACGGCCGCTCTCCCCGGGCGCTGTCTGCCCAACGCGCCGACTCGAACATGTCGTAGCGGATGCGGTTGACGAGCGGGATGGCCAGCAGCAGCACCCACGCCCAGAAGGCCCACAGCAGGCGGGGGCCCACCGTGGCAACCTCCACCCGGAACCCCGGCGGGGGCTTCCCGTTCTCCCAATTGGGCACCACGCGCACCTGGTACGTCCCCGCCTTCATCTGCGGGTAGGGCTCGCTGGCCTCGGACCGGGCCTCCACCCAGGTCTCCGCGTCCTCCACGCCCCAGTAGTACTCGAAGTCCAGCCCGGACGCGGTCACCTGGTTGTCCTCCCCCACCAGGTCCACCTCCATGGCCGCCCAGCTGTTGGTAAGCCCCTGCACCCCGCCCCGCACCTCCAGCTTGGAGTCATGGTCCAGGCGGAACGGCTCGCTGAAGAACATGGTCTCCGGAGAGCCCACCGGCCCCGCCGGAGTGAAGCTGTGGGAGAAGAGCGTGACCTCCTGCGCGCGCCAGGTGAGGAAACCGTAGAGCAGCAGCACCACCGCCGCCCCCACCAACGCCCACGTGCCGTTGCGCTGCTGGGCCTCCGTCACCGGGTTGGGCTGGGACGGCGCAATGCCGTCCGGCGGGAACATGGGCCGCGGCGAGAAGGCCTCCACCACCTGGTCCGGGGACAGGTAGGTGCTGAACGTCCAGCTCTCCTCGTCCTCCGTGCGCTCCAGGTTCAGCGCGTGCGGGGGCTTGACGTACTCGAACGCCCGGGTGACGTCCCCCTCGGCCACCTGCCAGTAGCACTCGCCCATCACCGCGTCCGTTCGGGCGTAGACATCCTGGAAGAGCTCGAACCAGCGCCCGTCGTACAGGGCGGACTTACCGTTCTCGGCCAGGCGCACCTTCCCGGCCGCGAGCGGCTCCAGGAAGGTCCAGTGGGCGTTGGCCTCCATCAGCCAGCGGAAGCCCGCCTCGCGCTGCCACAAGAGGTACTCGTGCCAGCCGTAGCGCACGCCGTCCACCTTGCACGAACGCCGCAGCCGGGCGAGCACCGTCCACTCCACGCCGAACAGCTTCCCCTTCTTCCCCAGCGGGATGGCGCTGGGGCTGGGCTTGGCCAGCTGCTGCAGCATCTGCAGCTTGCGCGTGGAGCAGTCCAGCAGCGCGCCACAGTACGGGCAGGCCACGCGCTGCGCCAGGTCCGGTGCGCGGAACTCCAGGGGCCCGTTGCACCCGGTGCAGCGGGCGTCCTGGAGTTTCACCTGCCGGCGCGGCGGCGGCAGCGCGGAGAGGTCCAGGCCCAACTCGGAGAGCCGGACATCCTTGCCGCGGAAGAGGACCGGCGCCTCGCCGGGAAGTTGCTCGACGTAGGCGATGTCGCCGTTGCGCGTCGTGGCCTCGAGGAAGGAGGCCTTCACCCCGGGCGTGAAGCCGCGCGGCAGCTCCCCCTGCGCCGACACCACCTCCGCCTTCCCCACCTCCTCCACCACGTGGTCCCACGTCACGCGGTCATCCACCACTGCGAACCGGCCCCCCGGCGTCCACTTCTCCTTGGACAGCTTGGCTGGGAGCGGCGACTCGGCCATCAGCCGCCACTGCCCCTCGGACTCGGACAGCCAGGCGTCCGAACCGTCGCCGTCGAAGTGGAGCGCCCACTCGTCCCACGTGCTGGTGCCGTTGAACCGCTGCAGCCGCCCGATGACGCGGAACCCCTTCTTCCCGTACGTCCCCTGCACGCCCACCTGCAGCGGCGAGTCGGTGTCCACCAGGTCCGCCACCTGGGATTGGCTCCGCAACCCCCGGTCCGTGCGCGCTACCACCGCCTGGCAGCTGTCACACACCACCACGCTGCCTGCGCCCGCGCGGAACGCCACGGGCGCCCCGCAGGATGGGCACTTGCCTTCCGTCATGCCGGCCCCCGCTTCAGCTCCCGCAGCTGCACCCGCCCGGCCCCCACCGCCTCGCGGCACAGCGCGCCGAAGTCCGGCGCCGCCCGCTCGCGGCAGCTGTAGAGGTTGAGCGCCAGGTAGCCGTGCTCCGGGAAGGTGTGCACCGCCAGGTGGGACTCGGACAGCAACAGCAGCCCCGTCACCCCACCCTCGCCGGGGAAGGTGTGCCACTGGGGCGGGGCCACCACGGTGAGCCCCAGCTGCGCCACCAACTGCCCGCACAGCCGCGACAGCACGGCGGCGTCCCGGAGCTTTCCAGGCTCGCACTCCGCTGCGTCGATGAGCCACTCCTGCCCGGCATCCACGTTGGGTGCGGTGATTAACACACCCGCGAAGGCCCGAACGGGCTCAAGGACCCAGCAGCTCCACGTCCAGCGCCCGGGCCGGCCCCACCACGGTGAGCTGCCCGCCGGGGAAGCGCAGCGGCCCCTGCGTGGCCATGCGCACCACGGGCCTCGGCCCCGAGCGGTCTACGCAGCCGCGCGCCCCGTCCGCGGCGCAGTCCGGCAACGGCGTCCCGCCCTCCGCCAGCTCGCCGCCGCCGCTGCTGCCCACGCGGTACGTCGTCCCATCCCGCTCGGTGAAGGTGCTGTCCCCTCCGGGGGCAAGCAGCAGCACCCGCTCCCCCGCCACGTCCTCCAGGTCCACCACCGGGGGGGCCGCGGGCAGCAGCGTCTCCACCCGGGCGGGCAGCCGCGGGATGCAGGTGCCTGCCCGGACGAACAGCGGCAACTCCGTCACCGGCGCGTCCACCGCCAGCTCCTTCGGCCCTTCGTGGCGCTCCCGGGTGGCGAGCGACACCCACGTCCCCTCCGGCAGGTAGAGGCTGCGCGTGGTGGCCCCTTCCGCCAGCACCGGCGCCACCAGCAGCCCCCGCCCCAGCTGGTACTCGTCCTGCAGCGTCCAGGTGCGGGCGTCCCGCGGGAAGTCCAGCACCAGCGCGCGCATGAGCGGCAGGCCCGTCTGCTCCGCCTGCGCGGCGTGGCCGTCCAGCCAGGGGAACAGCTGCACGTGGAAGCGGGCCCACCGCGCCCAGTGGTCCAGCGTCTCCTCGTCCTTGTCGAACTGCCAGTTGCCGTCCGGGCGGATGCCGTGGTGCGTCCTCATCACCGGCGAGGCCGCCCCCAGCGCCGTCCAGCGGAAGAACAGCTCCTTGGTAGAGCCCGGGTTGGTGCCGCTCTGGTACCCGGCAATGTCGTGCCCGTAGGTGGAAACCCCCGCCAGCCCCAGGTTCAGCCCCATGGGCACCACCGTGGGCAGCCCGTCGTCCGGCTGGAAGCCGGTGCGCTGGTCCCCGGCCCACACCACCGGCGCCACCGCGTTGCTCCCCAGGAACCCGG
>VGRA01000461.1 GCA_016875515.1 Deltaproteobacteria bacterium
ACATGAACGACGAGGCCTCCAGCTTGATGTCCAGCACCCGGTCCACCGGCTTGTACCCCTCCAGCGCCAGCGTCACGTCGTGCGGCCCCTTCACCAGCTCAACGGAGGCCGGTGACTCGCCAATGTCCTTCCCATCCACCTTCACCCGGGCCCTGGGAGGATCCGTCACGACGATGAGCTGGCTGAACCCCTGCGCGCGCAGCTTCTTCTCCAGCGCCAGGATGGACGCCTCCACCTTCTTCCGGTCAGGCGCCTTGGGCTCCTGCCGCAGGTAGTCCCGGAAGGCCCGGAGTGCGCGCGGCACGTCCTTCAGCTTCTCGTAGCAACGGGCCAGGTTGTACAGGATGGCCGGCACCGGCTTCACCGAGTACGCCCGCTCGAACCGGGAGGCGGCATCCGCGTAACGCCCCTCGGAGAACATCTTCTGCGCCGCCACCACGAGCTCCTTGGCCAACCGGAGCTCCGCGTCCGTGGGCGCTGCCGCCGGTCCACCTGCCGGCGCGGCCTTCGGAGAAGGGTTCGGCGCGGCTACGGGCGCCGCGGCAGGGGCAGCGCCCGGCGCCGGTGGAGCAGCCCACAACAGCCAGACCAGGGGAAGGACGTTCACTCTGCCAGCGGCTTGTAGCCCCCCACGCTCACTGTCCTCAAGCGCCTTCGCTCCAGCGACGTCCAGACATCAGAAGGTGATCTCCTTGAGCTGCTCCTCCTGCTGCGCCGGCGCGGGCGTGGCAGGTCTCGCCGCAGGCCCCCTCCCCTCGCGCTCGAACGTCAGCGTCAGGGACTGGACCGACTCGAACCTCAGCTTCCGGATGATGGGCTTGAAGCCCCTCGCCTTGAAGGTGAGCTCTGCCGCGCTGCCCTTGTCGCGCACCAGGGCAAAGGGCGTCACACCGAGCAGGTACTCCCCTTCGTACACCTCGGCCACCTGGTCCGCGTTGAACGTCAGCTCGACCTGCGGCACGGCGGCGAGTGCCGTCACACCGGCAACCCCGACTTCTGGACCCGCGTCCGGCAGCTCGCCGGCGTCAGCCACCACCGGCGGGAGCGGCGCCGGCACCACGGCTGCAGGCACCACCGGCTGGGGCGTTGGCGGGGGAACCACGGGCGTGGCCGCCAAGGGGAGTGGCTGTTCGGCCGGGACGGCAGCCGGCGGAGGCGGCGCAGGCGGGGGCCGCAGCGCCATCCACGCCGCGGCACCGCCCCCCACCAGCAGGGCGGCGCCCATGCCGGCGTACACGCCCCGGCGCGACGCAGCCGGAGGCGCCCCCGCCGCGGGAGCCGCCGGTGACGCCGCGGCAGCCGGGACGGACGGCATGCCCCCCGTGGAGAACTTCCGCGCCATGGGCGCCAGCGTTTCCTTGCCCTTGGCCGAAGCAAGCAGCGCAAGCGCCTCCTCCGCGGTGGGGCGCGCGTCCGGATCCTGGGACGTCATGGCCCGGATGAGCTCGCCCATGGCGCCCGGCAGCCCCTTGCCCGGGAGCACCTTCACCTCGCCACTCCACAGCTCGTCCATGCACACGCCCAGCGAGTACACGTCTGCCTTGGCCGTCACGGTCCGGCTTGCCACGCGCTGCTCGGGGGGCATGTACCGGTCCGTGCCAACGACCTCGCCTGTCCGGGTCACGCTCATGTCCCGCGAGTCGTCCTTGGCAACGCCCAGGTCTGAGACGAACAGCTCGCCCGCCTCGTTGACGAGGAAGTTGGACGGCTTGATGTCCCGGTGGATGACGCCCCTTGAATGCAGTTGCGAGAGCGCCTCGAGCCCCATCCGGAGCCAGGACCGGACCACCGCCTCGTCCGGGTTGGCACCTCCGGCCGCTGCCCGCAGCTCCGCCGCCTTGTCCTTCAGCGTCCCCGGGTACAGCGGCATGCGCATGACCACGCGCCGGAGGTCGCCATCCTGCACCTTCAGGCTCTCAATGGGTCCCACCACCCGCGTGCACCGCTCGGCGCCATACAGGCGCTTCAGCGTGTTCAGTTCCTGCTCGAACCGGGCGACCTCGGCCTCGCTGGCGCAGACCTCGGTCTTGAGCACCTTGAGCGCGTAGGGGACCTTGCTGTGGACGTCCATGACCTCCCACACCACCGCTGCACCGCCCTCGCCGAGCTTCTGGATGAGCTGGTAGTCGTCCAGGCGGCTGCCGGGGCGGAGCCCGTCGGAGAGATCCGGGGGCATGGGAAAGGTGAAGGCCTTGTGCGGGGAGGCAAAGGCCTGCTCCCACGTGGGGACGACCTCCCGCCTCCGCTCGAGGAAGCTCGACCAGCGCAGGGGATCTCCGCGCCCGTCGGGCAGGTCCCGGCCCATGCCTTCCACGCCTGTCAGCGCATCCGTGAAGGACAACGTCCCCTTCTTGTCCAACGCGTCCACGAGCACCGGCCGGGGGTGACCGGACTTGTCTGCGTGGTCCAGCGCAATCCACGGCATCATGCGCCAGCGCGTCCCCTCCGGGTTCCCCAGGTAGGCAAAGCCCTCCTCCATGAGGAAGTCGCCCGTCCACTCGGCGTCCTCCCGGACCACCCCATAGGGCGCGGCGCCCACCAGCCGCCTCAAGGGGGCCAGCTTCCGGTTGCGCCGCATGGTCACCGGCCCCTCAAGGTGGAGCCACTGCGTGTCGCGGAGGAAGGTGGCAGTCTTCAGCACGGCTGTCAGGTGCGCCTGGGCGTTGCCCCGCATGAAGCGGGCCTCCGCCTCGGGGACCGTTCCCCCTCCATGGGCCAGCTTGTTCCTCGCCTCCACCAGCTTCTGGAGGGGCCCTCCTTGTGCCCCCGCAAAGGCCCACCACTCCTGGACGCCCAGGAGCAGCGGCGCCGCAACCCCGGCATGGGCCGCGGCAAGGTGACGCAGCAGTTCAATCCTGCGGCCGAAGCTGGGCTTCTCCAGCGCGCGCCCGTCCGCGCCGCCCCTCAGCAACTTCTCCAGCTCCTCCGGCCACTCGGGCGCGTGCACCACGTCCGCGAGCAACAAGACGCCCAGCGCCCGGACGATCCCCTCGGCGGCCTTGTAGACGTCATCCGGCGCCTTGGCCTGCCGCGCCCGCAGCCAGTAGAGCGCAATGGGATAGGGCAACCGGGCCTCCTGCGCCCGGGACAACGTGCTGGTGCGCGAGAGCTCTCTGGACGGTGGGGAGGGCACGGTCAGTTACCTGGGGCCGGGGGACACCTGGAAGGGGATGGACTCTGCGACAGCTGGACGCCAGATGCCAAGGCGCCGCCGTCAGAGCCTGGGCTTGATCCGATCCGGTGGACAGTTGGACTACGCGACCATCACCCGTCCTGCTGCCTCGAACGCGGTCGGCGAAGCGTAACCAACGGCCGAGTGCATCC
>VGRA01000462.1 GCA_016875515.1 Deltaproteobacteria bacterium
CCGCGCCGGTGCCGCTGCGCATGATGGCGGCCAAGGGGCTGGTGCCGCTGGGGCCCTCGGACACCGTCCGGGTGCTGTTCATGCTGCTGTACGACGTGGACGCCACCGTCCGTGACACCGCGGGGCAGACGGCGCTGGGGCTGCCAGACCGGGTGGGCAACTCCGCGTTCCGGGACGAGCAGGTGCACCCCCTGGTGCTGGGCTGGTACCTGGAGCTCTTCGCCGCGAAGGACGCCTACGCGGAGCTGCTGGTGGGCAACCCGCAGACGCCGGACGAGGCGGTGGAGCGCGTGGCGGGGACGGCCTCGCCGAAGCTTTCCGAGCTGATCGCCGAGAACCAGCTGCGCATCCTCCGCACGCCGGGGATCATCCGCCAGCTGTGCGCCAACCCCGCCGTGCCGGTGTCAATCATTGACGGCATGTGCGAGTTCGCCGTGCGCTCCGGCACCGCGGGGCTGGACGACGTGCCGCAGATGCGCGCGGCGCACCAGAAGCTGTACGGCCCGGGCGCCCCCGCCGCTGAGCCCCCGCCCGAGGCGGGCCCCACGGCGGACGAGATGCTGGGGGAGTTCCAGCAGCTGCAGGCAGAGGAGGCGGCGGTGGAGGCGGAGGCCCGGGCAACAGCCCCGGCCAACGCCCCGCCCCCCACGCGCTTCACGCCGGCCAAGCCCGCCAACCCGGAGGTGGAGGGGAAGAAGCTCACGCTGGCCCAGCGCGTGATGAAGATGAGCATCTCGGAGAAGGTGAAGCTGGCCACCCTGGGCAACAAGGAGGCGCGCACCATCCTGCTGCGGGACAGCAACAAGCTGGTGTGCACCGCCGCCATCCGCAGCCCGCGCATCACCGAGGGCGAGGTACTGGCCATGGCCAACAACCGCGCAGCCAACGACGAGGTGCTGCGCATCATCTACACCAACCGGGACTGGTGTAAGGCCTACGCCATGCGCCTGGCCCTCATCAAGAACCCGCGCGTCCCCGCGGCCGTCAGCATGAAGATGCTGTCCACGCTGCACGAGGCAGACGTCAAGGACCTGGCCCGCAACCGCAACGTGCCGGCCATCATCCAGCAGATGGCCAAGAAGGCCACGGACAAGAAGAGCGAGCCGAAGAAGGACGACGGCGGGCACTGAGCAGCGGCCCGCGCCGCCAAACCCGTCAGGGGGTGTAGGACGCGGGGCGGACGGGCGGGGCGCCGGCGGGCGCGGAGGGGAGCAGCTCCCGCAGCTCGGGCTCGTCCAGGTCCGTCACCAGCTCGTACACGAGCTCACCGTCCCGCCACACCGCCACGTTGTAGCCGCGCGAGCGGGCCACCTCAACGGCGGGGTACGGGGCGGCGGGGACCTCCCCGTGGTGATCGTCGAAGACGAAGAGTCCCACGTCGCGCGGGGCTGCGTCCGGGCGGGGCTGGGCGTCGTACCGAAGGTAGGCGGCGGGGCGGTCCTGCACGTGCAACAGGCGCGCGCCGGCGAGGCTGGCGCGCTGGAGCCGGGGGACGGCCACGCGGTGGTCCAGTTTGCCGCCGAACCAGGCCTCTACGTTCTCCGGGGCCACGCGCGAGATCTCCAGCGGCAGGCCGCGCGCATGGTTGAGCGCGGCAGACTCCACGTAGCGCTGGCGCGGGGAGGGGCCCGTCCGTCCCCACAGCAGGCTCCCGCCCAGCAGCACCCCGACGAGGGCGGCCGCCACGGTGAGCCACGTGCGGACGCCCGGGGGGCGCCGGGCGGCGCGGTCCTCCGCGTCCAGCCCCGCGAGCACCCTGTGCCTGAGCCCTGCGGGGGCCGCCACGGGAACGTCTGCGGCCCGCCCCAGCGCAGCGAGGAAGGCCGCCTCGGCCCGGACCAGCGCTGCGCACGCGGGGCAACCCTCCAGGTGGGCGTCCATGCGCGCGCGCTCGGCGGCGTCGAACTCGCCGTCGACGTACGTGGAGAGGAACGGCTGGAGATCCCGGCAGGTCAAGGGGCTAACCGTTGTTGCGGCGGCGGCGGTAGGTGTCCAGGTCCGCGGGGGCGCTGGACGGGGAGATGACCCCGGCCCCCTCGGCGTAGGCGCGCAGGGACTTCTGCAGGAGCTTGCGGCCGCGGAACAGCCGGCTCATCACCGTGCCCATCGGCACGTCGAGGATCTCGGCAATCTCCCGGTAGGAGAACTCCTGCAGGTCCGCGAGGATGACCACCAGCCGGAAGTCGATGGGCAGCGCGTCCATGGCGCGCAGCACGTCGTCCGAGAGCAGCCGGTCGAATAAGTACTGCTCGGGGTTGGCGGCGAAGTTAGCCGCGTCCCGGCTCACGAACTCGTCCTGGACCGACTCGCGGTCCGCCCCCTCCACGAGCGACCGTTCCTTCACCTTGCGGCGGTAGCGGTTGATGAAGGTGTTGGTGAGGATCTTGAACAGCCACGCCTTGATGTTGGTCCCGCGCTCGAACTTGTCGAAGAAGCGGTAGGCCCGCATGCAGGTGTCCTGCACCAGGTCCTCGGCGTCCCGGTCGTTCCGGGTGAGGCGCATGGCCGCGGAGTAGAGGGGGTCCAAGTGGGGCAGGACCAGCGCCTCGAACTCCTCCCGCGACCGCGACGTGTGCCGAAAGTCCAGCATGTTCTCTCCGGGATCCACCTGTCTGGAACTT
This sequence comes from Deltaproteobacteria bacterium, assembly GCA_016875515.1. Lineage (GTDB taxonomy): Bacteria > Myxococcota > Myxococcia > Myxococcales > Myxococcaceae > VGRA01. Next base: position 2,622 of record VGRA01000462.1, read on the forward strand.
AGCCACCGGGCAGTGGACCCGCATCCGCGTCCCGACAATGGGAGGGCGCCCGCCTGGCCGCCCTCCACCCCACTGGGAACCGACATGTGCCAGTGCTCAACCCGCGGCCGGGAGCGGACATTCCCGGCCGCACACGTGGGGGGCGGCTAGCGCTTGCCCTTCGTCGCGCTGGCTGAGGGGCGGCTGACCGCCTTCTTGCCCGCCGCGGGGGCCCTGGCGGCCACCTTGCCGGTGAGCGCGTCTGCCAGCGGCACGTAGTCGTAGCCGAGATCGTTCGCCACGGCCTCGTACGTCACGTGGCCGCCGTAGGTGTTGACGGCCCGGGCAATCGCCTTGTCCGAGTGGATGGCCTCCACCACGCCCATGTTGGCGATCTTCTGCGCGTAGCGCTGGGTGACGTTGTTCAGCGCGTAGGTGGAGGTCTGCGGGACGGCGCCCGGCATGTTGGCCACGCAGTAGTGGATGACGCCGTGCTTCACGTAGGTGGGGTTGTCGTGCGTGGTGGGCTTGCACGTCTCGATGCAGCCGCCCTGGTCCACCGCCACGTCCACCACCACGGATCCGGAGGTCATCTCGGAGATGAGCGCCTCGGAGACAAGCTTGGGGGCCTTGGCGCCGGGCACCAGCACGCCGCCCACCACCAGGTCTGCCTCGCGCACCGCACGGGCAATGCTCTCAAAGTCCGAGTACATGGTG
>VGRA01000463.1 GCA_016875515.1 Deltaproteobacteria bacterium
AGGCTGATGCGGCCGGGGGAGAGCCGTCCGCTGCTCCGGACGCCCGAGGAGATCTTCCAGCACCTGGCCCCCGCGCTCTGCGGCCTTCGCCGGGAGGTGTTCCACGTGCTGTGCCTCAACGCCCGCAACGCGCTGGTGGCAGACGTGCGGGTGGCGCAAGGCGGCGTCAACGCCTGCCCCGTGGACCCGCGCGAGGTGTTCCACGCGGCCATCTGCCACAAGGCCACGGCGCTGGTGCTGGCCCACAACCACCCCTCCGGGGACCCCTCGCCGTCCGACAGCGACGTGCTGCTGACCCGCCAGCTCGTGCAGGGGGCCCGGCTCCTGTGCATCCGGGTGCTGGACCACGTCGTGCTGGGGGACTGGACGTGGAGTTCCATGGCGCAGACGGGGCTCATGGCGCGGCTCAACGCGGAGGGAGGCGGGACATGGGAAGGGGGGCGGTGATGGCGGTGCTCATGGGGGCGTGCGGGTGCGGACACGGCCTGGCGGCGCGGACGGCGGTGCAGGTGGAGTTGCTCGAGGACGAGGTGGCGCAGGTGGTGGATCTGGACACCGGCAGGGCGGGCTCCGTGCCCCGCGCCGCGCTGCCCCGGCGGGCCCGCGAGGGGGACGTGGTGGTCAACGGCGCGGTGGACCCGGAGTTGACCTCCTCCCTCGCCCGCGAGGTGCGCGCGCTGCACGAGCGGCTCGCCGTCCCGGTGCCGCCGGGCCTTGTGCTGGACGAGGCGCCATTGACGGAGGATCCGGAGTGAGGCACATCTGGCGGATGCGCATGGAGGAGGCGGAGCACCCGTTGCGGCAGCAGGCCCTGGAGGGTCTTCGCCGCCACTTCGGCCTCCAGGACTTCCGCCCGGGACAGGCCTCCGTCGTCTGCGCCGTCATGGAGGGGCGCAACGTGGTGGTGGTGATGCCCACCGGCGCCGGCAAGAGCCTCTGCTACCAGCTGCCCGCCACGCTGCTGCCCGGCGTCACGCTCGTCATCTCGCCGCTCATTGCGCTGATGAAGGACCAGGTGGAGCAGCTGGCAGGGCGGGGCATCCCCGCCACGTACATCAACTCCACCCTCTCGGACGCCGAGCGCGCCGAGCGGCTCCGGGGGGTGCGCGAGCGCCGGTACAAGCTCATCTACGTGGCCCCCGAGCGCTTCCGCAGCCCGGCCTTCGTGGACGCCATCTCCGAGGTGGGGGTGGACCTGTTCGCCGTGGACGAGGCCCACTGCATCAGCCAGTGGGGACATGACTTCCGCCCGGACTACGCCCTGCTGGGCCAGGTGCGCAAGCGCCTCCGCCCGCCGCGCACCGTGGCGCTCACCGCCACGGCCACCCCGGAGGTGCGGGACGACATCGTCCGGGTGCTGCTGATGAAGGACCCGCAGGTGGCGGTGGCCGGCTTTGACCGGACCAACCTCTTCCTGGAGGTGGCCACCGTCCGCGGGGACGACGACCGCCGGCACCACGCGCTCGCCGTGGCGAAGGAGGAGGGCCGGGCCGGCATCGTCTACTGCGCCACGCGCAAGTCCGCGGAGATGGTCCACGGCGCGCTGGAGGCCGGGGGCGTGGAGGCGGTGCTGTACCACGCGGGCATGACGGACGAGGCCCGCCACCGGGCCCAGGACGCGTTCATGTCCCGTCCCGATGCGGTGGCCGTGGCCACCAACGCGTTCGGGATGGGCATTGACAAGCCGGACATCCGCTTCGTCGTCCACGCCAACATCCCGCGCGCGGTGGAGGCGTACTACCAGGAGATTGGCCGCGCCGGCCGGGACGGGCAGCCCGCCCGCGCGGTGCTGCTCTTCAACCACGCGGACGTGTACACGCAGGAGCGCCTCATCGAGTCCAGCTTCCCCCCGGAGGCGCTCTTCCGGGACGTCTGGAGCGTGCTGCTGCGGGATCCGGAGTTCGACCGGGGCATCCACGCGCTGGCCGCCCAGGTGGGTGGCCACGAGATGGAGGTCTCCGCCGTCCTCCGCCAACTGGAGCGGCTGGGCAAGCTGGAGCGCAGCGCCCCGGGCGAGGGCACCTGGACCGTGACGCTCCTGCCGGCCCCGCCCACCGTCCAGCCCTCCGGCGAGGACGCGCGCAGGTTGCTCGCAGCGCTCGCCGCCGCCTACCCGGTGGGCCGGCCCGCCTCCACGGAGCTGGCGGTGCTGGCCCGGCGCTCGGGGCTGGAGGAGCGGGCCGCGCGGGCCGCCCTGGCCTCGCTGGAGAAGCAGCGGCTGCTCGTCTCCCGCCGCCCATTCTCCGGGCGCACGCTGCGGGTGGCCGAGCAGGTGCCCTTCGACCAGCTGGGGCTGGAACTGGACGGGATGCGCGAGCAGCAGCGGAGGGCGCAGCTGTTGCTCAAGCGGATGACCGACTACGCCTACACCCGCCGCTGCCGCCGGGCCTTCATCGTCCGGTACTTCGGGGAGGAGCGTGCCGAGGGCAGCTGCGGAGGGTGTGACGTGTGCGCCGGTGCCCGGGTCTCGCCGCGGTCCGGGCCGGCGTCCGCGCGCGCCAGCGCGCATGCGCCGCTTTCCGGGACGCCCCCGGGACTTGCCCCTCACAGCGAGCTGGCGCTCGGAGAGCTCAAGCGCTGGCGCAAGGAACTGGCGAAGGACCTGGGTATTGCCCCCTTCATCATCTTCAACGACAGCACGCTGATGGGCCTGGCCACCCACCTGCCCGTCACGCGGGAGGAGTTCCTCCGGGTGAAGGGCGCGGGCGAGGCCCGCTGGGAGCGCTTCGGCGCCAACGTGGTCCGCATCTGCACGCTCTCCCGGGCGGCAGGCCATGTCCGTGCCCCGGCCGCAGCAACTCCGGCCCGCCGCTCCCGGCGCGCCTGAAGCTCCCGCAACGGCGGCCCCGCCCACGGCGACACACCGCCCTTCCGCGGGCTGCCGTACTCAGCGGGTGCGGAGCCGGAGCAACACCCAGCGCGCGCCCCCGAGCGCGAGCCCCGTGGCCACCGCGAGCAGGAAGATGACCGCCATCGTAGTGAGACCGAACACCACCCGCACCGTCCACGTCCCCCACCCCTCGTAGACCTGCGCCCGCTGCAAGTAGGGCAACAGCCCCAGCAGGTGAAGCACCGCCCCGGGGAGGTCATCCAGCCGGCGCACGGCCGCTTCCAGCGCCGGCCGGGGCGCCACGCGGCGCACCGACTCCATCACCAGCCCCGCCACCAGGTAGAGCAAGGACAGGGCGTAGGCGTTTCCCACAACGAACTCCCGCCACGAGACGCCACCGGAGGGCTCGCCCTGCTCCACGCCCCCGTCCCCCCCGTCAGTCACGGCACCCCCGCGGCCGTGCGCAGCCCATCCGCCAGCTTCAGC
>VGRA01000464.1 GCA_016875515.1 Deltaproteobacteria bacterium
GGGTGCCGTGGCTCTGTCGTCATGCGGCGCGGAGGGGTTGCAGGCGCCTGCACCGGAGCGCGCGCGGGCGGACCTCGGGCAGTGCAAGCGGTTCGAGGAGCTGGTGCCCGCGTTCCAGCGCGCCGCCCAAGGCGGCCGGCTCGAGACGTTGGCGGAGGTCATCCGCACGCGGCTGGCCAGCCCCGGCCCGCGCGGCGAGCCGCCGGCGGTCTCGGACGTTCTGCGAGCCGTCTTCAAGACGCTGAATGACTTTGCGTCCCAGCCCCCAGAGGCCGGCGCCCCCCCGGGCGAGCTTTGTATCCCGTCCGATCCGGCCGCCGCCCTGAAGGCCGACGCCGGGCTGCCTCTGCCGGCGGAGTCCCAGCCGCTGTGCGAGGTCCGCCGCGCCACGGACGCGCTGCTGCACGCCGGGCAGGGGCGCGAGGCGCTGCAGTTGGTAGAGCCGCAGCTGGTGGGCGTCCTCAACTACGTGGTGGGGCGGGACCGCAAGGATCCCTCCCGCTTGGTGACGCCCCACTACGAGGTGGCGGGCGTCCTCTCCGGGATGTGCCAGCAGTCCGCGGTGTGCCGGATGGAGGACACGCTGGACCTGGTGGCAGCCTTCGTCGCGTGGCTGAAGACGCCGGAAGGAGCGGCCTCGCTCGGGCGGCTGGATACGTTGCTCAAGAACCCGGCGCTGGCCCCCTTCCTGACCGGCGAGGGGACCACCTACGGCGGCGAGAACGGCGTGGTGGCGCTGGTGGACGTCATCCTGCCCTTGGTGCAGGGGATGCAGGGCCCCGCGGACCTGGACGCGCTGCCGCTGGACGTGCTGCCCGAGGGGCTCCGCGCGGACGCGGAGGCGGGGGTGGCGGATCTCAAGCTGCTGCTGGACCCGCAGCGCACGCCCAGCGTGCTGCGCCCGCTGAAGAAGGCGCTCACTTGCTACGTCGCGCAGGACGGCAGCCGGGACGTGGTGCGGATGGTCTACCGGCTGGCACTGGAAGAGAAGCTGCCCGAGTTCGGCTTGACCCGGCTGCTCGGGGTGGTCAAAGGGCTGCGAACGGTGGACGGGCGCGGGACGCTGCTCCACCTGGCGGGGACGCTGGTGGACGCCATCCGGGCAGACGAGGAGGCGGTGGACGCCTCTGCGCGTGTCTGCCACGCACTGTTCCGCACCGTGCCGGATCCCGGCCAGGTGAAGTCCAACGCGGCGCTGGCGCTGCCGGCCATCCGCGAGCTGTTCACGGACGGCATCCTCACGGAGTCCCTCTGCGCGCTGGACGCGTTCGTCTATGGCTGCGCGGGCGGCAGCGCCCCGGGCTGCAACACCGTGGCGGAGTAGCCCCGGCGCCGCCGCGTCAGTCCGCGCGCCAGGCCAGCCGCAGCCCGAGCGAGGCGTCCGTCCGCTCCGCGCCGGCGAGCGGCAGCGTCCCGGCCAGTTCCAGCCCGAGGCTCCGCCAAAGCCGCGCCCGCAGCGCCACCGCGGGGGCCACCGCGTCGAACAGCGCCCGGCGCCCGAAGTGCAGTTGCGCGTCCAGCACGGCGGAGAAGCCGCTGCAGACGACGTACTCGGCGCCGCCGAGCAGGTGCACCCCAACGCGCGGGCGCGGCTCCACCGGGCCGGCCGCCGCCGTGACGTCCACGCCCGCGTAGCCGTGGAAGCGCAGCCGTTCCGTCTGGCGGTGGTGCCAGGAGGCGCCCACCTCCCCGCCCAGCGTGCGGGTGGGAGAGCCCAGCGCGGTGGGCAGCAGCAGCCGCGCAGTGGCGGCCACGGCGCCCCGGCCGTCGTCACTCCATACCTGGTGGGCGGCCCCGGCGGTCAGCGCGCCGAGCGTCCCGGCCGTGCCCTGCAGCGTGGCGTTCTGCACGAACTGGAGGTCATACGCCTCCAGCGTGCCGAAGAACTCGGTCCGGGGGGACAGCGCGTAGCTGCCGTACACCAGGGCGGAGAGGCCGATGTTTCCGTAGAAGTCCTGCGTGTCCACGAGGGCGCGCAGGCGCGCCCCCACGCCCACCTCGGTGCGGCCGCAGGCGCGCCGCCCGGTGCCCAGGTCCGCCTCGTAAAAGGCCACCTGCACGGGCCCCTCGAAGAGGCCGGCGGCGCGGCCGCTCTCGCAGCCCGACTCGGAGGTGGCGAACGCGGGGCGCTCGGTGGCCGGGGCAGGGGCGGCCGCAACTGCAACCTCGGCAGCGGGTGGCTCCGAAGGCGTTGTTTCGGTGACGGTTTGATCGGCAGTGGACGCGGTTGCGTCAGCGGGCGCCTGGGCGAGCGCGGGGAGGGCGGAGACGGCAGCTGCGAGCAGGAGGGAGCGCATCACTTGGTCTCCACGCCGGGAGCGTCGAACCGGCCGTTGCCGTCCACGTCCAGCACGAACGGGTTGGTGAAGGCGAACGGGTAGCCCCCGGTCACCACCTGCGAGAAGTGGAATTGCGGGTGCTCCTCGGACGCAGGCGGTGCGGGCGGGCGCATGGGGCCCACCTTGCTGCCGTCCGCGACGTCCGCGTCGGTCACGGCGCCGTCGCCGTTGTTGTCCGCCGTGTCCGGGATGCCGTCCTTCGCCCCGTGGGGGAGCGAGTCGCTGGTGAAGCCGCCCCCCACGTCCCCCACAACCGGCAGCTTCGCGCCGGCCTCTACCACCACCCAGGCGTCCTTGCCGGTGGGCAGCGACAGCTCCGAGAGCGGCAGCGTCCCCTCGTACCGCACCGTCCCGTCCCAACCGAACGGATCGGCCGGCCTGGACAGCGCGGTCCCGGACAGCGTCTTCACCACCTGCCCGTTGACGACCACGCGGATCTCTTCCACCGGGACCCACGGCGCGGCGGACACCTTCAGCTTGAGCGCGCTGGCTGTGCCGGGACGGATGGGCGTGAAGCCGAAGCGGCGCCAGGTGCCGTCCGGGTCCGAGAGCTCCGCCTCGATGACGGGCCCGTTGGTTCCCATCACCTCGCCGGCGCGGATGCCTGCGTTCATCCGGTCCACGTTGAAGGCCGTGCCCCTCGCCGTGTCCGCGTAGACGACGTTGCGCGGCACGCCCACCGTGTTGTCCGTCAGGCCGTGGCTGTCGCTGTTGGCGGTGCCGGTGGCCAGCTGCCCCTGCGACAGCGTGTAGAACCAGTAGGCGCGGTAGGCGGGCAGCAGGTCGTTCTCCGTGCCGTTCATCACCTCCTGCGCGTGGTGGGCGTTGTTGCGCGAGGTGCCCTTTGCCCGCACGTAGATGCCGGCGGCGGTGCCGTCGTCCTCCTTCGGCAGGTTGGCGAGGGTGCTGAGGCCAAGCGCGCGGGGGAAGCCGAGATCCCGCCCGAACTCCGCCTCGG
>VGRA01000465.1 GCA_016875515.1 Deltaproteobacteria bacterium
CGAGGGGCCCCAGGCGGGGAACTCGCGCGCAATCAGCACCGACAGCCCCAGCGTCACGCCGGCCTGGGACAGCAGCCCGGCCGGCACCCGGCGGACCACCTCGGGCGGCAGCCCCGGGCCCTCCCCGGCCGCGAGCGCGTTGCCGACGACGATGAGCGCCGCCCGCGCCAGCACCAACCCGAGCGCAAACGGCCAGAGCGCCACGATCTCCCGGAGGTGAAAGGAGGCCCCCGCGGCGGCGAAGAAGATGACCAGCACGGGCAGCCGCACCCGGTCCAACAGGTGATGCGTGGCCGAGGCCAGATCCGGCGAGGCGGCCCGCACCATGAGCCCCGCGGAGATGCAGCAGATGAGGGCGGAAAGGCCCAGGCGGCTGCCCACCTCCGCCAGCACCAGGCACACCGCGGTCACCACGAGCGCGCTCTGCCGCTGCACGAGTCGCTGGTACACCGAGAGCGCGCCGCCGGCTGCCAGCCCCACGCCTACCGAGCCGACAATTTCCCATATGACGTGCGCCGGCGCGGCCACCGGGTTGGCCGCGTCGCCCGCCAGGAGGTGCGCCGCGGTGGTGGCCACCGTGAAGCCCACCACCAGGACCAGGTCCCCCATCACCACCAGCGCCAGCAGCCGCGAGGCGAGCGGGCCGCGTGCCCCCGTCTCGGACAGCACCGCCATCACCACCGCGGGGGAGAAGGTGGCCATCACCGCCGCGCTCACGAGCGCCACCGCGCAGCGCCCGGCCCAGCCCATGCCCGCCGCGGGCGGCAGCCACGGACCCGCTGCCAACGTGACGAGGAACAGGCCCACGAACAGCACGGAGATGAGGATGCCGCCGTGGCGCAGCAACTCCCGCCGCTGGCGCGAGAGCGCCTCCACGTCCAGCTCCATCCCCGCCCCGAAGCCAATGAGCGCCACCGCCAGCCCGTTCACCAGCTGCAGCTGCCGCGTCATGTCCGGGGTGATCAGCCCCAGCACCTCCGGGCCGGCCAGCAGCCCCACCAGCAGGTGCAGGGTGAGCCGGGGCAACCCCAGGGCCTCCCCCGCCTCGCCCGCCAGCGACGCGACGATGAGGATGAACCCCAGCGCCATGGTGGCGAAGCGGGCCGGCGCCTCGCCGCCCAGCGCGCGCGCAGCCACGACCAGCGTCACCGTGAGCGCCAGCGCCACGGCCCGCCTCATCCGGGCCCCCCGGGCGACAGGGAGGAATCCGCGGCAGCGGGGGGCGCGGGCTCTACCGCCGGGAGCGCGCGCGCCAGCAACCGCGTGGTCCAAACGCCGGCGGTCTCCGACAGCAGCGCGCCCACCACGGACACCAGCAACACCACGTCCACCAGCGCGTCCGGCAGCTGCAGGTGGAAGTCCAGCGCCAGCCCCACCGCCACCGCGGAAGAGGGCAAGAGCCCCAGCCCCAGCCCGGCCGGCACCGCGCGCGTGGCCGAGGCGGCCAGCCTGCCCCCCAGCAGCTTGCCCGTGGTGCGCAGCAGCAGGAACGCCCCGAGCAGCCCCGCGGCGGCCCACGAACTGGGCGCCCGCAGCGAGGCCCCGGCGATGACGGTGAGCAGCACCGTCAGGGGCGCCTCGAGAAAGGAGATGGCGTCACGCAGCTCCCGGGCCACCGTCCCCGGCAGGTTGGCCAGCACCATCCCGGCCAGGAGCGTGCTGGCCACGGGCGGCACGGCCAGGTGCGCGGCCGTCCCCGCCGTTACGAGGATGACCCCGAGCAGCAGCGCCGTCCGCAGCGCCGCGTCGTGCGTCTCGGTGGCGAGCAGCCACGCGGACAGGCCCCCCACGCTGCCGGTGGCGAACACCGCGAGCACCTTCTCCATGGCCCCCAGCCCCTTCACCGGGGAGAAGGCCGCCACCAGCACGCCCGCCGACAGGACCGCCAACACGGTGCCCGCGTTGGCCACCCGTGAGACGTCGGACTCCTCCGGCTCCGGTTGTTCCTCCCCCCGCAGCGCCGCCCGGTAGGCGTGGCCGCTGGAGATGGCCGCCACACACCCGAGCAGCGCCGAGGCTGCCAGCGCGTCCTGCCTCCCGCACAGGTCCCAGGAGGTGAGCGCGAAGTACAAGGGGCCTGCCACAAGCACGAGCGTGGTGAAGGTCTCCAATGCCGCCGCCACCCCCAGCCCGCGGCGTGCCCCGGACAGCCGGTCCGGATCCACCTGCAGCCCGAGCAGCAGCCCCAGCACCCCCAGCCCCAGCGTCACCAGCGCGTCCAGGTGCCGGACGATGTCCCGGTCCAGCAACCCGAGGCCCGCTTCCGACAGCACCATCCCCAGCGGCAGGAAGAGGAACCCGCCCGCCAGCAGCTGCTCCAACCCGAGCGCGCGCCGCAGCCGCAGCAGCCGCGTCTGCCCTCCAATGACGGCGAGCAGCCCGAGCATGCACAGCGTTAGGATGAGCTGGCTCGAGCGCTCCACGCAGGGACGCCCCTGCTAGGCCTGGGACAGGTCGTCGCGGCGGGGCTGGGCGCCGGTCACTGCCGTGATGACGCGCTCCAGCGTGCGGAAGAAGCCCACCGCGTCCAGCGCGCCGTTGAGCCAGCCGGAGGTGATGCAGTAGTTGCGGGCGTAGGGCCGGGCGTGGTGCAGCGCGTGGTGGGCGCGGCCGAGCACCAGGTGCGAGCGCTGCAGCCACTGCACCCACGCGGCGGGCGACTCCTCGTGTGCCCACTTGTGGAACTGGTTGGTGGCGAACACCCCCGCGCACAGCGACAGCACCAGCACCAGCAGCGCCGGGGTGATGGACCAGCTGCCGGGCAGCAGCAGCGCGAGCGCCAGGACCGGCGAGGCCACGAGCGCGGTGTGGCCGTTGGTGGCCGCGAAGCCGTGGCGCGTGATGTCCATGGGATCCGAGTGGTGGACCCGGAACGGCACGATGAACACCTTTCCGAGGATGGGCGTCTCCGCCGAGCCCCACGTGTCGAAGCCCCAGTGGACCAGGCCCGAGGCCAGGTCCGAGCCCACGTAGCCGAGGAAGGCCGCCGCGAGCAGCACCCCGGGGTGCCCCTGCAGCGAGTAGGCGGCTCGGTAAAGCAGCACCGCGGACAGCAGCCCGAACACCCACACGGCAGCCACCTCGTGCCAGCCGGGGATGCGGGGCACGGTGGGAAGGGCTTCGGGCGCCTCGGCAGGGATGGGGAGGGTGGGCGTCAGGGGCGTCGTGGCGTTCATGGATGTCTCCTACTGCACCTTCGCATGCTCCACAGCACAAGCGCGAGCGCTGAAACAGGCGGGCCTCCCGCCGCCCCTCCACGGCAGCCGCAGCCCGCG
>VGRA01000466.1 GCA_016875515.1 Deltaproteobacteria bacterium
CGACGGCTGCTGGGCCGGCGAGCGGATCCTCCCCGAGGGCTGGATGGCCTCCACCCGCACGGTCAACCCGGCGTTCAAGGGGACGCCGAAGGAGGAGGACACGGCGTACGGCTGGCAGACGTGGCTGAACCGGGCGGTGCCGGAGATCGGGCTCGAGCTCCCGTACCCGGACGCCCCCGGGGACACCTTCTTCACCGCGGGCCACTGGGGGCAGTACATCATCGTCGTCCCCTCGAAGCGGCTGGTGATCGCCCGCACCGGGGATGACCGCAAGAGCGTCCCCAACAAGGTGAACGATCTCATCAAGCACGCGCTGCCGCTGGCGGCGGGGGTGGCCCAGTGAAGACGCGGATCCTGCTCTGCTGCGCGGCCCTGCTCTCCGCTGCCGCGTGCAGCAACTCCGGCCGTTACGAGCGCAATGATCTCGAGCTCGTCACCGCCTACACCGCCAAGGACTTCTGCTCCTGCATGTTCGTGATGGAGCGGGACGAGGGCTACTGCCGGGCCTGGACGAAGGCCAACCCCCAGGTGGCGCGGATTGAAGTGGACACCCAGCACAAGCTCGTCCGCACGTCTGCCCTCTCCCTCTGGTCCGGGGCGGCCCGCTGGAAGAACGAGCGTGAGGGGTGCGTGAACGAGTAGTGCGTGAACGGCCGTGAGGGGCGGATTAGACACCCGCCACCATGTCCGAGCCCGACTTCCTCTCCATCCGGGGCGCCCGCGAACACAACCTCAAGGACGTCTCGCTGGACATCCCCAAGAAGAAGCTCGTCGTCTTCACCGGGGTGTCCGGCTCGGGCAAGTCCTCGCTCGCGTTCGACACGCTCTACGCGGAAGGGCAGCGCCGGTACGTGGAGTCCCTCTCCGCCTACGCCCGGCAATTCCTGGGGCAGATGGAGAAGCCGAAATACGACACCCTGCGCGGGCTGTCCCCCACCATCTCCATCGAGCAGAAGTCCGCCTCCAGCAACCCGCGCTCCACCGTTGGGACGGTGACGGAGATCCACGACTACCTGCGCGTGCTGTACGCCAACCTGGGCACGCAGCACTGCACCGCCTGCGGGCGGCAGGTGGGGCGCCAGTCTGCCCAGCAGGTGGTGGACGAGATCCTCCGCATGCCCGCCGGCAGCAAGGTGGTGCTGCTGGCCCCCCTGGTGCGCGAGCGCAAGGGGGAGCACAGGGAGCTCTTGCAGGACGCGCAGAAGCGCGGCTTCGCCCGGGCCCGCGTTGACGGCACGGTGCGCGGGCTGGAGGAGAAGCTGCAGCTGGACAAGAAGCTGAAGCACGACATCGCGCTCGTGGTGGACCGGCTGGTGGTGAAGCCGGACGCCCGCGGCCGCATCACGGACTCGGTGGAGGCGGCGCTGCGCGAGGGCGGCGGCACCCTCATCCTGTCCGACGAGCACTGCCGCCCGGAGGCCGATCGGCTCATCTCGGCGAAGAACGCCTGCCCGGTGGACGGCCTCAGCTTCCCGGAGCTCACCCCGGCCGCCTTCTCCTTCAACAACCCGCTCGGCATGTGCCAGGCGTGCAACGGGCTGGGCACGCGCCCGGAGGTGGACCCGGAGCTGCTGGTGCCGGATCCCACCCTGAGCATCCGGCAAGGGGCGGTGGAGCCCTGGGCCTCCGCGGTGGAGCGCGGCGAGGGGATGACCGCGGACTTCGTGGAGGCGCTCGCCAGGGCCTGCAAGATCGAACTCGACAAGCCGTGGAAGGCCCTGTCCCAGCGCGAGCGGGACGTGGTGCTGTACGGCTCGGGGGACAGGAAGTTCGCCGTCACCTGGGGCAGCGGCCAGTGGAACACCGCGTGGGAGGGCATGAGCGAGAAGCTGATGCGCGGCTTCCGCACCACGCAGAGCGACGCCATGCGGCAGTACTACGGCAAGTTCATTGCCGAGCGCCCCTGCCCGGACTGCGGCGGGGAGCGGCTCCGCCCGGAGAGCCGCGCGGTGAAGGTGGCGGGGCGCAGCATCGTCCAATTCTCCCGGCTCACCATCACCGCCGCCCGAGAGGCGCTGGACGCGCTGCCGCTGTCCGGCGCGCAGGCGAAGATCGCCTCGGAGCTGGTGAAGGAGATCCGCAGCCGGTTGGTGTTCCTGCTGGACGTGGGGCTGGGGTACCTGAGCCTGGACCGCGCGGCGGCCACCCTGTCCGGCGGGGAGAGCCAGCGCATCCGGCTGGCCTCGCAGATGGGCAGCGAGCTGACCGGCGTCATCTACATCCTGGACGAGCCCAGCATTGGCCTGCACCAGCGGGACAACGGGCGGCTGCTCGGGACGCTCCAGCGGCTGCGGGATCTCGGCAACAGCGTCATCGTGGTGGAGCACGACGAGGAGACCATCGAGGCGGCGGACCACGTGGTGGACTTCGGCCCGGGGGCGGGGGAGCTGGGCGGGCGCGTGGTGGCGCAGGGCACGCCCGCCGAGGTGGCCACCTCGGCCGGGAGCCTGACCGGCGCCTACCTCTCCGGCCGGATGCAGCTGCCGGTGCCCGCCCGCCGCCGCCCCCCCGGCAAGGACCGGCTGGTCGTCCGCGGCGCGAAGGAGAACAACCTGCAGGACGTGACGGTGTCCTTCCCCCTGGGCTCCTTCGTGGCGGTGACGGGCGTATCCGGGGCGGGCAAGAGCACGCTCATCAACGACATCCTACTGCCCTCGCTGCGGAAGTCCCTGCACGGCAGCCGCGAGCTGCCCGGCAAGCACGCGGGGGTGGACGGCGCGTCCTTGCTGGACAAGGTGGTGGACATCGACCAGCGGCCCATTGGCCGCACCCCGCGCAGCAACCCGTCCACCTACACCAAGGTGCTGGACGCCATCCGCGAGGTGTTCGCGCTGACGCCCGAGGCGCGCGCGTACGGCTACGGCCCGGGGCGGTTCAGCTTCAACGTGAAGGGCGGGCGCTGCGAGGCATGCGAGGGGGACGGCGTCAAGAAGGTGGAGATGCACTTCCTCGCAGACGTGTTCGTCCCGTGCGAGGTGTGCGGCGGCCGCCGCTTCAACGACGCCACGCTGCGCGTACGCTACCGCGGGCTGGACATTGCCCAGGTGCTGGAGTTGAGCGTCCGCGAGGCCATGGCCCACTTCGCCGTGCACAAGGACGTGGTGAAGGTGCTGCAGACGCTGGAGGACGTGGGGCTGGGTTACCTGAGGCTGGGGCAAGCCTCCCCCACCCTGTCCGGCGGCGAGGCCCAGCGCATCAAGCTGTCCCGGGAGCTGTCCCGCAGCGCCACCGGGCGGACGCTGTACGTGCTGGACGAGCCCACCACGGGG
>VGRA01000467.1 GCA_016875515.1 Deltaproteobacteria bacterium
GGGGCCACCGCGGCCAGCCGCGTGCCGTTGTTGAACGGCACGACGACGGCCACCGGCGTGCCCACCAGTTCCAAGGAGGCCCAGCGCCGGTTGGACGGGTTGCAGCCGCCCAGCTGCGCGGTGGTGCAGGCCCACACCTGGGAGCTGCCGCCGGGCAGCGGCACCGGGACGTAGACGACGGAGGCGTCCGCGTTGAAGGCAGACTGCGGGACGTACGGCACGTCCCCCACGCCGTAGCTCCACTTGAGCAGATCGTACGTGGCGAGCGCGCCGCCCGTCTCCGCCGAGAGGGCCTGGACGCGGAAGGTGGCCTCCTGTGTCAGCTCCGCGGTCAGCACCGGCACGTAGACGCCAAAGCCCACGCGCAGCTGCGGCGTGCCGGCCAGCTCTCCCTGCGGCGTGGCGGCCCACTTCACCTGCCCGGTGTCATGGCGGATCCACCGCAGACCTCCGGATGGGGTGGACCGGTTCCAGGTCAGCGCGTCCCCGTTGGGCATCACCCCCAGCCCGTTGACCTTCCCCTCTGCGTAGCCGGACAGGGCGAGCTGCGCGTCGAAGGCGACGGCCCCCTCGTCGTACGTCCAGAGCCAGCGCTTTCCCGAGGCGGCGTTGCGCGGGGTGAGGACGGAGGTGAGCAGGCAGGAGATGGGCGCGGCCTCCTGCAGCTGCGTCACGGTGCCGCCCTGGTCCACGGTGGCGAGCGCGGTGGTGCCGGCCTGGGCCCCTCCGGCGCAGCCGGTGAAGGTGGCGTAGGGGTGGCGGCCTTCTGCCACGAAGGCGTCCGGCACCACCTGCAGCCCGCCCCGGTCCACCACGGACTCCACGGGGAAGAAGGTGCCCGGCACCGCGGAGGAGGTGTTGTTGCGGCCATCCTTGCAGGTGGCACGGGCAGACAGGGACAGCTTCCCGGCCAGCCCCACCGCGTTCCAGGGCACCTCGTCCATGCCCAGCGTCACCTGCGTGGGCGTGGAGGTGTAGGGGACGTTCTTCAGGAACGAACCGTGCTCCAGCAGGCTGATCGCCTGCACGGCGTCACACCCGGTGACGGACACCTTCAGGCGGAACTCCGTCCCCACCACGTCTGCCTGGTCCACGGTGACGAAGACGCGCGGCGGATCCTTCGGCGGCGCGTCCGGCGGGGCCTGGGGGCCGCACCCCGTCCCGCCCAGGGCCAGCAGCAGCGCGGCGAGCAGCCGGTGGGGGCGCATGGCGGGTGTCGGGGCTCAGCGCTCGAGGATGACGAAGTCCACGCGCCGGTTGAGCTCGCGCCCCTTGGGGGAGGCGTTGGGGGCGACGGGCTTGGTGTCCCCGTAGCCCTCGGCAGACACGCGGGACGGGTCCACGCCCGCGGCCACGAGGAACTCCATGACCGCCCGGGCCCGGTCCTGGGACAGCTTCAGGTTGCGCGGCTTGGGACCGCTGCTGTCCGTGTGCCCCTCCACCCGCAGCTTCTTCACGTTGGCCCTGATGATGGCGTCCACCACCTGGTTGAGCAGCGCGTGGCTGTCCCGAAGGATGATGGCCTGCCCGGAGACGAAGTGGACCTGCTGCAGCACGTCGATCCGGTCCTCCTTGATCACCACGAGCTTGTCCTTGGGCTCCGGCTGCAGCTCGAATGCGACGGAGAGCGTGGCGCCTTCCTTCAGCTCCACCTCGCGCGTCTGCGAAAGGAAGCCGGGCGCGTCCAGCTCCACGGTGTACCTCCCGGCCGGGTGCTCCGCCTTGTAGCCCGCCTTGTCCGCCGGGACGGTGAAGGTGACGGGCGCCTCGCCGCCCTTGAACTTGATGTTGGCAGACATGGGGGCCTTCTCGTGGCGCACGTGGACCTCCAGGGTCCCCGGGGCGGTGATCTTCTCCATCTTGATCTCCACCTCGGAGGTGATGCCCGCCGCCAGCTCCACCTCTGCCGAGGCCGGCTTGTAGCCGCTGCGAGCCACCGCCAGCGTCACCTTGCCCGCGGACAGATCGTAGGAGAGGAAGCGACCGGCCGGGTCATCCGTGGCCACCGGCGGAAGTTCCATCCCGGCCACGCTCACGAGCGCTCCCGCCACCGGCGTCTTGCCATCCGGGCCCACCACCCGCCCCGCCACGCGGGTGGGCGCGGGAGGCTCCGCGGGCGCGCCCGAGCCCGGTCCCACCGGCTCGCGGACGATCTCCACCACGCGCATTCCGCCGCGCGGCTCGGAGAAGGGATCGAAGTGGTAGGCCAGCCCGAACTGCAGCTGCCACGGCGGGGTGGCCGGCACGCCGAAGGCCACGCCGGAGGCGAGCCCCAGCTCCAGGCCCAGGTTGACGGTGAGATCCCGGATGACAGTGGCGCGCGCCCCCAGACCCAGCGTCTGGGGCATCACCGCCGCCACCGGGACGCGGCGGCCGTCCGGGGAGGACAGGCTGCCCGTGCCGAGCGGGACGCCGAGGTTGTACTCCAGGTAGGCGGTGGCAATGGGCAGCGGCACCTCGGCGCCCAGGGCGAACAGGAAGCGGTTGTACCGGTTGAGGTTGAGCGCGAATTCCTCGGCGGCGTTGAGCGCCCCGGCCCGCACCAGGTCCCCCGTCCCGTCAAAGGCCACGCCCAGGTTGGCGTGGCCGCGGACGATGGCCTTCGGGTGCAGCTGCCGGAAGTCGTAGGTGACCACGGCCCGGCACCACCCCGAACGCGAACGCCCCGACCGACTGGGTGCCCACGCCGGGGAAGGTGAGCAGCCGCAGGTCTCCGCCCACCCACAGCCCCTTGATGAACGCGCGGGAGGCCTTCACGCCGAGCCCCATGTCCCCCAGCGTCTGCAGCAGCGTGGGCGAGGACCGGGTGTTGGTGTTGGCGAAGGCCGAGTAGGTGAAGAAGGCCTCGAGGAACTCCAGCGGCGTCCAGGCCAGGCCCAGGGACACCCCCGTACGGCTGTTGCGCGCGGTGAGGGTGGGGAAGTCGTTGGCCTGCTGGGCGTTGCCGGTGAGCGACAGGCGCACCACCCCTCGGGTTCCCAGCTGGGCGCCGCTCACCTGCCCCAGCCCCACCGTGGCCGCCTGGCTGGAGGTGAGGCGGAGGTTCTCCGGCGCGTAAAGCCCGTTGCCGAGCGTGCCCGGCGTGTGGCGCACCACCGGCTCCACCTGGTCCGTCACCGAGACCACGCGCTGGGCCCGGTCGTTGGCGAGGTTTCCCTCCGGCTGCGCGGGGGCCACGCGCGCCGGAGGCGGCGGCCCTTCGCTGCGGGGCGCGAGCGGCGGCTTCTCCGCGGGGGTAGCCGGCGCGGGCTCGGGCGCCGCCTCGAACA
>VGRA01000468.1 GCA_016875515.1 Deltaproteobacteria bacterium
CGCTCGGGGACTGGGCCGCGGTGGCCACGCTGGGCGCCAATACCGCCTCTTTCAGCCAGGCCGTGGTCAAGGGCAACTGCGCCTACCGCGTCCGGGCGTACAACGCCGGCGGCACCGCCAGCAGCAACGAGGTGCGCGTCAACGTGAGGTCGGGCCCGGGACGACACCCGGCTGTGACGGGCGTGTGACTCTCCGCAAGGAGGTTCCGCGCCCGTTCTGCATTCCGGGGTATGAAGCGACTCCATGCCCCAGATCAAAGGCCTCTCGTCCCTGCTGCAGCGCGCCCTCTCCGACCGCTCCGTCACCCGGGACGAAGTCAGCGGACTGCTCGCCGAGGTCCGCCGCAACGGCGCCCTGTCCACCGCCGAGCGCAAGTCGCTCGAGCAGGCGCTCTCGCAGCACGGTTCCACCTTTACCCCGGACGCGAAGGCCGCGCTCTCCGCCTTCCTGGGCACCCTTCCCGCCCCTTCCAGCTCCACGGCGCTCGGCACCTTCAATGGCGCGGCTGTTTCGGTGGGCGTGGACGGCCGGCTCGGGCTGGGCGGCTCCGCACCCGCAACGGTGGCAGACGAGGTCAAGGCCATGCGCGCGGCCCTGTTGGGCGCCGGCGCGGACGGGCCCTTCGGCGCGGTGACGGATCCCGCCGTGCTGCGCGCCGCCTCCGTGGCCGCCACGAACGTGTTCGACGCGTGCCTGCGCAAGCCCCGCAACGAGGGCGAGGCAATTTCGCTCAGGCAGGGGCGCGCCGCGGCGCTCGGGCTCGTCGAGTCCGCGGCGGTGCGTGCCAGGGCTTCCGGCAACACCGAGCTCGCGGACGCGCTCGTCTATGGCCTCATGGAGTCCCTCCGGAAGGAGCCTTACGCTCCCCTCAAGGCCTTTGCCCTGGACAGCGCCGCCACCCGCGCCTCCGCGGGGACCCTGCCGGAGATCCGCGGTGCCACCTCCGTCCTCTACCCGGCGAAGCCGCCCTACGACGCGTGGCTCAAGGACGGGAAGATCAAGTTCGCCTGGTACACCGACAACGATGGCAGCCCGCGCGAGGACAACCTGCAGTTCCTCCGGGACCTGGGATTCAAGGAGAAGCAGGAGGCGGACGGTTCCACCACCTTCACCCTCAGCAAGCGCGGGGAGAACCGGATCGAGGTCAACGTCCGCCCCGCGCCGGCGCATGATGCGCCCCCCTCCCTCTTCGAGAAGATGGGGGACGCGGACGTGGACGTCATCTGTTATAGCGGGCACGCGGGCTACGGCCGACGCGTGGAGGACGCGCTGGCCCGCGGCGTGGGCGGCACCGGGGAGAACAAGCTCGCCATCCTGATGCAATGCTCCGGCGAGGGCAGCATCGAGTCCATCCACCGCGCCTACCCGGACGCACAGGTGCTCTCCACCCGCGCCCTCACGGACGACAACCTGGACTTCACGATGCTGGAGTCCCTGGTGAACGTGCTTCGCAGCGGGGACGGCTGGGACAAGGTCCGGAAGGACACCGTCACGTCGTTCCAAGCCTGGCGCGCGGAGGACGGCGAGGAGAACAGCTACGACACGTTCGACATCGCCAAGCACTACTTCTTCCCGCATGACCGCGAGGTGCTGCTCGGACGCACGGACCGGGACCGCGACGGGGTGCGCGACAACGCGGACCACCTCTTCAACGTGATCTTCCCGGGCCTCACGGACGCCGCGGGCGGGATGAACCCCGTGGCGCCCACCGCCCCGGCGGACGCCCTGGACGGCGGCGCCCTCAACCGGGCAATCGAGCGGATGAACCTGGTGGCGCGGGACACGAAGACGCCCGCGGACCTTGTGCGCAACGTGGCCTGGGGGGAGCACGCCTTCTCGCCGGACGGATTCTTCACGCCGCAGGCCGGGGACCTGCGGGCCTTCCAGTTCGAGGTGGACGGCGCCACGCGCCAGGTGAAGGTGAAGCTCTCCACGCACTTCTCGCACGCCTCGGCGGACACCCTGGCCCGGATGATGGCGGTGGAGGCGGGGCTCTTCCTCGGCCGGCTCTCCCGCGCGGACGCCCCCACCCAGGCTGCCCTCTCCCTCTCCATGCTGGAGCGCGCCCTGCACCAGGCCGGAAGCGCCCTGTCCGGCAGCTACTACGGGGACTACCTCGAGTCCCCGCAGGCACAGGAGCAGCTCCTCAAGGCCCGGTATGGGCTCCCCCTGGGCTTCGCTGAGTTGCTCGCTGCCAGCGGCAACCCGGACGACTTCACCGAGGACACCTTCCGCGCGCTGCTCCGGAAGGCGCAGTCCACCCCTGCGCTGGCGGCGGTCGCCACCCGCGAGCCCACCCGCGCCTCGGAGCCCCTCCGGATCCCGGACGGAATCCGGCTCGCGGGCAGCCTCAACGGGGACGCGTTGAGGCAGCTGGCCCAGCGCCTGGGGCTGGGAGGCAACGTCACCTCCACCTGGGCGTCCGTGCCATCCGGGCGCGCCGGCCGCGTCACCCTGGACGTCACCGGCACCGGGGGACCGGAGAAGGTGGTGCTGGCGTTGGACAGCGAGGGAAACCTGCTCGGCGCCTCTCGCTACCCGGCCGCGCCCGCCGCCCCGGCCTAGCCCTCTAGCCGAAGCCCCACCACGCGCCGGCGCCAAGGACGGTGGCGATCACCCGCCCCGCTTCCGCGCTGCGCGCCCACGGGCGCCCCTCCACCAGCGCAGGCAGCGTCAGGAGCGCCGCCACGGCCGCCACCACCCCCGCGGCGCGCACGGGGACGGGCAGCGCTCTGCCCACCATCAGCAGGGCGAAGGTGCCCGTCACCACCACCGCCCACTGCACCACCGCGTACCGCGCCACTGCCGCCGTGACCGGTGGATCGTACTTCTCCCGCGCCAGCCCCTTACCCGGCTCCGGCTCCAGTGCCGCCAACCACTCCGGCCGCCACGCCGGGGAGGCCCAGAGCAACCGCCACGCCTGTCCCGGGGACGGGGCGCGCGCCGCGTTCAGCAACAGGCGGTAGCCGGTCTCCACCTGCGCCCACAGCGGGTTGAACGAGCGCAGCGGCCGGGTGGTGCCGTAGACGCACGGCTCCCGCTCCGGCTCGTGGGTGCCGAAGAGGCGGTCCAGCCACGAGAACGTCGCCGCGTGGTTCTTGTCCAGGTACTGCGGGTTGATGGCGTGGTGCACCCGGTGGAGCGCGGGCGAGTTGAACCAGCGCTCGAACGCAGGCAGCGGCGGCACCAGCTCCGTGTGGATCCAGAACTGGTACAGCGTGGAGAGCGAAAGCACGACCACGAAGGGCAGCGGGGGCACGCCGAGCAA
>VGRA01000469.1 GCA_016875515.1 Deltaproteobacteria bacterium
CACCCGCGTCCCCGCCGCCCTGGAGAAGCTGTACGAGCTGGTGAAGCGGTGAGGCGGGCCGCGGCGGCCTGCGCGGCGGCGTGGCTGGGCGTCAGCGGCTGCACCCAGCGCCCCTCCGCGCAGGACGACGCGGACGTCACGCTCCAGAAGCTGAAGCAGCTGCAGGCGGCCGCCGGGAAGCAGCCGCCGCGCCTCCCCGCGCCGTCTGCTCCCAGCGACACGCTGGCGCAGCTGTCCGCACTGGGGGCGGAGGACCCGGCGCCCCGTCCCCGCGCGCTGCCGGCCAGCAACCCCACCGCCTACGCGGGCACGGTGGCCTTGAAGCTGGTGGAGCTGTCCACCACGCGGCGCGTCGCAGCCGGCCGCCTGCGCCTGGTGACGGCGGACACCTTCTTGCTGGTGAAGCTGCTGGCCCAGAACGTGGGCAAGGCGGCGCAGGGGGTGGACCTCGCCTCGGCCCAGCTGGTGACGCCGGAGGGGAAGGTGTCCCTCGCGCCGGACGTCCAGCGGGCGGTGGGCACGCAGCCGCTGCAGCCGCAGCTGGA
The DNA here is from genome assembly GCA_016875515.1 of Deltaproteobacteria bacterium. Lineage (GTDB taxonomy): Bacteria > Myxococcota > Myxococcia > Myxococcales > Myxococcaceae > VGRA01. Next base: position 546 of record VGRA01000469.1, read on the forward strand.
GCCGGGGGGCGAGGAGGTCCGGGCCGAGTGGACGCTGGCCTTCGAGCTGCCGCCGGCGCTGCTCGGGAAGGGGCTCGCGCTGGAGCTGGGCGGGGCGCGCATCCCGCTCGAGTAGCGGCGGCCTGTCACGCGCGCGTGTTGCCCGGGGGGCGCGTCCGTTGGCGGGGCGGCCGGACGGGTGCATAGTCCCAATCCGTCTTCCACCCCCGAGGTTCCCGTGCCCGTGCGCATCTCAGACTCCCGGCTGTCGTCCCTCTACGCCACCCTGCAGACGAACCACGCCCGCGGCGGCAACGAGCTGATCGACGACGCCAAGGTGGTTCAGTTGCTCGCCGCCGTGGCGGACGGGGCCGGCGCGTCGTTCGACAAGGCGCTCTCGCAGCTGAAGGCCCCCGGGCTGTCCCGCGCCGACCAGGTGCGGATCGTCCAGGCCAACATGACGGCCTCGGAGAAGAAGGACCTCACGCAGATCCTGGACGCGGGCACCGTCCCCATGACCGCCTCTGCGCGCGCCTTCGTGGAGGCGGTGGTGGGGCGGAAGCCCGCGGGCGGCGGCAGCACCGGCGGAACCACGGGCGGGGGGGCCGCCTTCGGCCCGCTGCAGATCTCCGGCAACCAGAAGAACGGCATTGCCGGCACCGTGTCGCCGGGGAGCACCATCGAGGCCATCAACATCACCACCGCCCCCGGCGGGCGGCTCCGGATGGATGACACCATGGTCATCGCCAAGGCAGACAACGCCGGGAAGTTCCTCGGCTCGATGCCGGACGTGAAGGAGGGGGACCTCATCCGCCTCCGCGCGCGGGACGCGAGCGGCAACGCCGGGGACTGGGTCACCATCCGCGCCACCGGCATCTCCGCGTCCGACACGCGCAACGCCGTGGTGTCCATGCAGCGCATCGGGCTGACCGCGGGCACCGGCGGCAAGGTGAACGTGGAGAACATCAACAGCAGCCGCCAGGTGAGCGAGCCGGGGGCGAAGCTGCAGTTCACCAACACCCGCACGGGCGAGAAGAAGGTCGTCACCCTGAACGACCAGGGGAGCTTCCCGGAGGCCTTCAGCCTGAACGGCCGCGCCGGGGACACCTTCTCCGTGGCGGCGACGGACGGGAAGAACAACGCGAACCTCGCCACCGAGGTGGGCCACGTCACCGTGCCGGGCGCCGCGCCGGGTGGGGTGGACAAGGTGGAGGACCCGGCACTTCACAAGGACGAGCTGAACGCGGACGGCACCCCGCGCTTCGCGAAGAAGACCTTCAGCGGCCCGTTGTTCACGGACGGCGCGAAGCCCGAGGACGTGAAGCAGGGGCAGATCGGCAACTGCTACTTCCCCGCCGCCATGGCCGCCCTGGCCAAGAGCGACCCGGACGCCATCCAGCGGATGATCAAGTCCAACGGCGACGGCACCTACACCGTAACGTTCAAGGAGATGGACTACGCCACGGGCCGCTTCAAGAACGTGGACGTGAAGGTGGACGGGGACCTGTACGTTCGCAGCTACGGCGCGCCGCTGTACGGCTCGTCCAACGGTGACGGCTCCGCGGAGCGGATGGAGCTGTGGTACCCGCTCATCGAGAAGGCGTACGCCGCGTGGCACGGCAGCTACAACGACATCGGCGACGGTGGCTTCTCCTCGGACGTCCTTCAGGCGGTGCTCGGCAGGCCGGGTCGGGACATGACCGTGTCCACGGCGCCGACCACCATGGAGCGCACCTGGGCGCAGATCAAGCGCGGCGTGGACGCCAGTTGGCCCATCGCGGCCGGCACCCACGGCTCGAGCACGGACGGCCTGTACACCAACACCGGCGTCTACGCGGACCACGCCTACTCGGTCATTGGATACGAGGAGCGCAACGGCGAGCGCTACGTGCAGCTGCGCAACCCGTGGGGCGAGAGCGAGCCGGCCGGCAACGGCGCCAACGACGGCGTCTTCTCCCTGAAGCTTGCCGACTTTGCCCGGCTCTACCAGACGCTCATGTGGGCGGAGGGCTGAGCGCGCCATGGCCCTGCCCCCCGAACCTCTACAGGAGCTCCTCCCCCACGCCACCTGGGTGGTGGAGGCGGAGGTCGTGGAGGTCCTCTCCACGGGACCCGACGTGCCGAAGATCAGCGCCCCCGCGGGATGGACGGACACCGGCCAGAAGGTGGCCGACCAGCGCGTCCGGCTCAAGGTGACGCGCGTGCTGCGCGGGGAGGACGTCCCGGAACTGGTCGTGAACAAACCCGTGGCGGCCTACTCCCTGCGCGCCGGTAACAAGGGCCCGTTCCTGCTGGATGGTACCCGGCCCCACCCCGTCATCCTCGGCCGCTACGGCCCGGACAGCTACGCGCTCGCGAAGCTGGAGGCGGCGCTGAAGGGCTGAACTCCGTCAGGCCCGCGCTGACCGCAGGGCTGCCCCGGCCTGCAGCAGCGCGCCAGAGCCGAGCACCGCCATCCCCGGCGCCAGCACCACGGCCCCCAGCACCAGGGCCGCCACGCCGCGCAGGTGTACCCATTCCCCGAGCGTGCGCCCCACCACCGGCGGCGTCAGCCCCAGCGCTACCCCCATGGCCAGCAGCAGCGCCGGCCCCAGCCAGCTGCCGCCCACCCACATCCCGGCCACGGCCACCAGCACCGCCACCGGCCCCACCAGCAGCAGCGCCACCGCCCCCAGCCCGAAGCTGCATAAGGGCGCGCGCCGCAGCACAGCCGGCGCCTCGCGGGAGAGCCCCGGCGCCAA
>VGRA01000470.1 GCA_016875515.1 Deltaproteobacteria bacterium
CCGCGTACCCCACGCTGCGCATGGGGGCGGCGTCCCGGAACCCCTCGGCGGCGAGGCGGCGCGTCTCCTCCACGAGCCCCGCGGCGTAGAGCCCCCGGGTCCGCGCGTTGATGGCCCCGTAGAGCGCCTCGCGGTCCGGCATCAGCACGAACAACCGGTGCGCATGCCGCACCTCCCCGAAGCCGTGCTCGCGCCGCAAGGCCGAGGCCGGGCGCCCGGTGGCCGCGTGGATCTCCAGCGCCCGGGTGATGCGCACGAGATCCGTGGGCTGGATGACCGAGGCGGCCTCCGGATCCACTTGCGCCAGCTCGCGGTGCAGCGCCTCCCTCCCCCCGCGCGCCGCCCTCGCCTCCAGCGCCGCGCGGAACGCCGGGTTGGCGGACGGCGCCTCCATGACCCCGCGCAGCAACACGCGCAGGTACAGCCCCGTGCCCCCCACCACCACCACCCGCTTGCCTCGCGCCCGGATGTCCGAGACAGCCCGGTCCGCGTCCGCCTGAAAGCGCGCCGCCGAGTAGGCGTCGTGCGGATCCACGAAGGAGAGCAGGTGGTGCGGCACTGACGCCAGCTCCGCCGCAGACGGCTTGGCCGTGCCCACGTCGAACCGACGATACACCTGCTGGCTGTCAGCGCTGATGATCTCCGCGCCCAACGCGAGCGCCACGCGCACCGCGAGCGCCGTCTTCCCGGACGCGGTGGGCCCGGCGATCACCACGAGCGGCGCGGCGGAGGGGTCCACGTCAAGTCGTTGCGCGCGCGGCGGACAGGAACTCGCCCAACCCTGCCAGCTTCACCGGCACCGGTTCCCCCCCGGCCATCTGCTTGAGCTGCGCCTCGCCGCTCTTCAGCTCCGCGTCCCCGAGCACGAGCGCGAACCGCGCACCCACCTTGTCCGCGCGCTTCATCTGGCTCTTGAGCGAGCCGCCGCGGGGATCGAACTCCACGCGGAAGCCTGCGCGGCGCAGGGCGGAGATACGCACCAGCGCCTCCGTCCGGGAGGCGTCGTCCATCCAGGCCACAAACAGCTCCGGGGGCGCGGTGAACTGCCGCCCGGTGGCGCGCAGCAGCAGCACCAGCCGCTCCAGCCCCAGCCCAAACCCCACCGCCGGCGTGTCCGGCCCGCCGAGGGACTTCACCAGCTTGTCGTACCGGCCGCCCCCGGCCACGGTGCTGGCCGTACCGAGCACCGGGTCCGACGCGATGAACTCGAAAGTGGTGCGCGTGTAGTAGTCCAGCCCGCGCACCAGCCGGGGATCCACCTCGAAGGGGATGGAGAGCGCGCCAAGCAGCCGCTTCACGTCCTCGAAGTGCGCCCGGCAGCCATTACACAGCGCGCCGTGGATGTCCGGCGCGGCCCGGGCAACGGACTGGCATTGCTCACTCTTGCAGTCCAGCACGCGCAGCGGGTTGGTCTCCAGGCGGCGCTGGCAGTCCGCGCAGAGGGTGCCCTGCTGCCCGCGCAGGTGCGCCACCAGCGAGGCCTGCCAAGCGGGACGGCAGGCATCGTCCCCCAGCGTGTTGAGGTGCAGCCGCACCCCCGAGAGCCCCAGCGCACCGAGGAATTGCCAGAGGAAGTCCAGCACCTCCACGTCCTGCGCCGGATCCCGCGAGCCGTACGCCTCGCACCCCAGCTGGCTGAATTGCCGGTAGCGCCCGGTCTTCATCCGCTCATAGCGGAACATGGGCCCCAGGTAGAACCAGCGCGTGACCGGCTCCTGGTTGGACACCGCGTGCTCGATGAAGGCACGCACGGCCGGCGCAGTGCCCTCCGGGCGGAGGGAGAGGCTGCGGCCCCCCTTGTCCTCAAAGGTGTACATCTCCTTGCCAACGATGTCGGTGTCCTCGCCCACGCTGCGGATGAACAGCGCGGTGTCCTCCACCGCGGGGGTGCGCAGTTCGCCGTAGCCGTAGCGCTGGAAGAGTTCCCGCGCCGTGCGCTCGACGAACTGCCACGCCTCCACTTCGCCGCCGGGGAGGACGTCGTTCATCCCCTTCACGCCGGAGATCTTCTGGCTCACGCCCACGTCCCCACGCGCTGACCCATCCGCACCACCACGTCCGGCTGGATGCGCGCGTCCCAGCGCACGCGGTCCATCTCGAAGAGCAGGACCACGGTGGAGCCCATTTCGAACACGCCCAGCTCCGCCCCCTTCTCCAGAGGAATGCCCTTCTCGTAGGCGTGCTTCTTTCCGGGCTGGCCGGTGTGCGTGACGAAGTCGTCGTACAGGGCGCGGATGCGGCTGACGTTGGTGGCCCCCACCTTCACCACCGCCACCCGGCCGGCCGGCGTCTTCAGGTAGGTGACGAGCCGCTCGTTCACGCAGAAGAGCGCGTCCACCAGGTTCACGGAGGCGGCATTGACCGGCCAGAACTGGCCGGGGATGTAGCTGAAGCCCTCCACCTCGCCGCCGAGCGGGCTGTGGATGCGGTGGTAATCCCGCGGGGCCAGGTAGATGGTGGCCCAGGCCCCGCCCTCGAACGGCGCAGCGGCCTCCGCGTCCCCCAGCAGCTGCGCCGCGGTGTAGGTGATCCCCTTGGCCTGCACCAGCTGTCCGGACAGCGCGTAGCCGAACTGGCTCACGCAGCCGTCCACCGGGGAGACCACCGCGTCCGGGGCTGCGTCCACCGGGCGCATGCCGGGCTTCAGCCGACGGGTGAAGAAGTCCAGGAAGGTGGGGTAGCCCTCCACCGGGTGCTCGGCCTCCTCCAGGTTCACCTGGAAGTGGGCAGCGAAGCGGCGGATGACCGCCTGGTGCAGCCACGCGGGGGCCGGGAAGCGGGTGGCGTGCCCCACGGCGTGGGACAGGGCGGAGCGCGGCAACAGCCGCATGAGCTGCATGAAGGATTCGTCGGTCATGTCACGTCACTTCCCGGGCTGCTGGGGAGGCGCCGGCGTTCCCCCGTCTCGGGGGGGCGGCGGTTTGTCGTACTGGGCCCGGTCGGTGATCCCGAGCACCTTGCCGTCCTGGAACAGCACGACCTGCTTGTCGAATCCCGGCAGGCGCTGCTGGCACTGCAGGCGGTCATTGAGGAGCCGGGTTTCTGCCATGCCCTTGTCGGACACCTTCACGGCACGGCCATAGGAGAAGCAGGTGCCGAACTCCCGGTCGAACTCCTGGGCGGTCATCCCCGGCCGAGGGGCCGACGCAGGCGCGGGGTCGGCAGGCGCCTCGACCACCGGGGCGGCGGCAGCCACCGGCCTGGGGGCAAAGGACGGTGGCGGCGCGGCGGCAGCCGCCTCCGCAGCGGCCTTCCTCCGGGCC
>VGRA01000471.1 GCA_016875515.1 Deltaproteobacteria bacterium
ACGGCCACCTGGATGGGGGCGCCCTGCGGCGCGCCCATCACGATGGCGGGCATCTCCGGCTCGGTGCGGGTGGGGGGCGGGATGGCCAGCCGCATCCGCGCGGACACCTCCGCCATGGAGGGCCGCACCTCGGGCTCCTCGTCCAGCATCCGCTCGAGCAGCGGGCGCAGCGCGGCGGGCGTCCCCGGGGGCACAACCGGCTTCCACTCGCCCGTGGCCACCTGGTGCACCAGCGCCAGCCCGGGCGCCGCGGTGGGGCCGGGGGCCCCCAGCATGCGGGCCACCAGCACGCCCAGCGCGTACACGTCCCCGGCCTCGCTCGGGCCACCGCCGCGCAGCCGCTCGGGGGCCAAGTACGGCGCGGTGACGTGCAGGCGGCTCACCTGCCGCTGCTCCTTGCGGCGCTCGCAGATGCGGCCCATCACCAGCAGCGGCAGGTCCCACACCGCCACGTGCCTGCCGTGCAGCAGGATGCTCTCCGCGGACAGCTCCCCGTGCACCACGCCGCGCGCGTGCAGGAGCGCGAACGCGTCGGCCACCGTCTCGCCCACCAAGCCCACCCACTCCGGGCTGAACCCCTCGGGCAGGCGCGAGGACAACAGCCGGCCCTCGGGGTAGTCCAGGGCCACCCACGCGTGGCGCGAGGCCACGCCGGTCAGCCGCACGGTGGGCAGGGCCGGGTGGCGCGGCAGGGCGGCGGCCGCGGCGGCCGTCTCCTCGCCCTTGGCTTCCAGCGGAATCCAGCGCACGGCCATGGGGGTGCCGGTGCGGATGTCCTCCGCCGCGTCCAGCCGCCCGGGACCGTCGCACCGCAGCGGCGACCCCAGCCGAATGTGCGGCGCCACCTGCGCCAGTGCCTGGTGCTGCTCCAACATGCCCTGCGTCTGCATCTGCCTATCTCCCGTCCACGACGACGCCGTCGTCCCCCACGAACATGACGTACCTGCCTGACACGAACCCGCCCCGCAGCGGCTTGCTGGCGGTGAACTCCTGCACCCACGCCGAGCTGTTGAGGCGGTACACCTTGTTGCCCGCGCGGGCGAACAGCACGCCGTCCGCGTTGAGGGCCAGCCCGGACAGCCCCGCCAGCCCGGGCAGCTGCGTCCACGCGGCGCCGTCGTACTTCGCCGCGAAGCCGTCCCCACCCACCCACGCCGTGGTGCCGGAGGCCACCACCGCCACCAGGTTCACGGACGTCTGGGGCGCGGGCGTGACGGGCTGCCAGTTGGTGCCCACCTGCTTGAGCACGGTGCCCCCGTTGCCCACCGCCCAGTTGGGCCCGGACGGGGCGCAGGCGAGCGCCCGCAGGTGGGCAGTGGTGCCCGCCACCGGCTGCTGCACGGAGGCGAGGGCGTCCACCGAGGGGCCGGACACCAGCAGCGCCGTACCCACGTCCCCCACCGCGTACCAGAGCGTGTCGCTCACCCGGCAGACGCCGTTCAGGTTGCGGGTGGATCCGCTGTCCATCACCACGTGGCCGCCCTGCGGCGTCCAGCGCAGCATCCCGCCCTGCTGGCCCACCAGCAGCACGGGGCCCGCGCCGGCGGCGCCGTTCGCCTTGAAGAAGGTCTCCATCCGGGACAGGCGCCACTTGCCGGAGGACTGCCACGCCACGTCCGCCAGCGAGGAGACGAGCACGCGCCCGGCGTTGCCCTGCGCCCCGGCCACCCAGTCCTCGCCGAAGTGCAGGTAGGCGTCCGTGGAGCCGTCGTGGCGGGAGACGTTGGAGGCGCCGTCCAGCGTGTCCACCAGGAGCACGCCCCCCACGTCGTTGCGGGAGAGCGCCACCGCGTCCCCGTAGACGGGGGCCACCCGCGTCACCACCGGGGCAGCCCCGCCGCTGCGCTGCACGCGGAAGAGCGCGCCGGGACTGTCCCCCACGGAGGGGCCGCTCAGCGCCCACAGCGCGGAGGTGCCGGAGGCGGACGCCGCGGGGGAGAGCGCCACCACCTCGTCCCCTTCCGGCAGGGAGAATTCCTCCGAAAGCTCGATGTCCCCGTTCTGCGTGTTGTACCGGCGCACGTACGTCTCCTGGGAGACGTACAGGTACTGGTTGCTCGCCGGGTCCAGGTCCGGCGACAGGGCGCGGAAGGGAATGCCCGGGGAGGTGTCCACGTCCACCGTCCCCGCCGAGGAGAGGGAGCCGAACCGCGCCACCGCCGGCCCACTGGCGCTCCCGTGCGTGCCCTCGCCGGCCGCGTAGGCCTTGCCCCCCTCCAGCCGCACCGCGTCGACGCCGCCCAGCGCCCCCACGTTGGTGGACAGGAGCGACCAGGCGGTGCCGCTGCGCACCGCCAACTGCGCGCCGCCGCCCACCAGCACCTGGGTGGCGGAGGTAGCGTGCACGGACAGCAGGGACGCGGTGAGCCCCGGCACGGTGGCCCGGGTGAGGGCGTTGCCGTCGTACAGCAGCACCGTGCCGCCCGCGCCCACCACCGCGCCGCCCACCGCCCCGCCGCCGCCGCCGTACAGGGACACGGCGAAGAGGTTGGACTGGGTGCCGGAGGACAGCTGCGTCCACGCCGCGCCGTTCCAGCGCGCCACGTAGCCGCCGAGGCCCGCCACCAGCACGTGGTTGCCGGAGCTTCCCGGGGCCACGTCCACCGCGGTGAGCAGCGCCCGCACCGAGGGGGCCGTCTCCGCGAAGGACAGCTGCACCGGGACGCAGGCCCCGCCCCCGCAGCCGCCCGGGCAGCTCGCCACCGAGGAGAAGTAGCTGCAGTTGCCGGAGGCGGAGCAGGTGCCCGGGCCGGTCCAGGTGCGGAGGTTGTTTCCCTCGCACGTCGGGCTGGGGGGCGTGGTGCAGGTGACGCCCGCGCAGACCCCGGCCTGCCCCACGCACGCGCCGTCCTGGCACTCCTCCTCGCAGGCGGTCTCCATTACCGGGTAGGTGCACTGCCCCGTGGTGGGCTCGCAGGTGCCGGCCTGCAGGTAGCTGCGCCGGGTGGTAGCGTCCACGCAGGTGGCCGCCGGGGCCGCGTCACACGTCACCGTGGCGCAGCGGTTGATGGGGGTGACGTTGCAGCCGTCCCCCGTGCATGCGGCCCGGCAGGCGCCCTCCACGCAGAGGTACCCGTCCGGACAGGCGTTGTCCGGGTCGCACAGGAAGCCCTCGGGGTTGAACTCCACGTCCGCGGAGCAACCGGCGAGCAGCACGCAGACCCCCAGGACGGCGACGCGCATGCCCATCACTTGCCCCCCTCGCGCGCCGGGAGCTCCGGCAGGGTGAAGAGGAAGGTGACCGCCCCCGCCGCCGT
>VGRA01000472.1 GCA_016875515.1 Deltaproteobacteria bacterium
CGGCACCGCGGTCAGCCCGACCAGGGCTGCCCCCGCCGCGGCGTTGAACGCGCTTGCACCGAGCGACCGCGCCAGCCGCCACGCCCCCCACGTGGCCGCCACGCCGCCGAGCGCGAACGCCATGCGAACCACGCGGAGGTAGGACGCAGGCCCCTCCAGCCCCATCGCGCGGCACGCCTGCAGCAGCGCGGCCACCATCCCGGGCAAGGTCCAGTTGCGCGCCCCGTCAATGAACTCCCACGCCACCATCCCGTTGCCGAAGACCAGGCGGTGCGCCGGCTCCAGTGACTGGTAGATCTCGTCCGGCCAGTAGATCCCCCACTCGTCCCAGCCCAGCCCCACGCGCGCCGCGAGCGCCCCGAGGAGCAGTGCGGCGAGCGGCCACGGGGGCTGGTGCGGCGAGATCTTCAAGATGTCCGGCGTCTTACTCCAGCGCCCCGCGCCGGTGATACCTTGCCCCCACCATGCGCCCAGGACTCGCCCTCGCCTCGCTGCTCCTGCTTGCCCCGGCTGCGGGGGCAGAGCCCAGGGTCCCCCCACCTGCCGTGATGAAGGCGGAGGCCGAGGAGTTCCTGCGTGAGTTCATCTCCCAGCTGCTGCTCGGGGAGGCCGGGCGGGCAGCCAAGGCTTGCGCGGTCCCCTTCCAGCTGGAGCAGGTGCGCCACGCCACACGCCCCGAGCTGCTCAAGGCCCTGTCCTACGCGCTGCGCGACCGCCCCAACGCTCCCGCCGTCCTGCAGGGGCTGGAGATCCTCTCCCCGCAGGAGATGGAAGAGAAGCACGGCAAGCCGCCGGCACGCCTCAAGGATCTCCCATGGAAGCGCCCCGGCACCTGGGTGGGCGTGGCCAACCTCTCCGGCCGCGGGGCGGTCCTCACCGTGGTCCGCACGGAGGAAGAGGGTTGGCAGGTGACGGGCTACAGCGACTGACTCAGCCGAGCGCCGCCGCGAACGCGGCGATCCGCGAGAGCCCCTTCTGCAGCTTCTCCCGCGAGGTGACGAAGCTCAGGCGCAGGTAGCCCGGCGCGCCGAACGGCTCTCCCGGCACCGCGGCCACCTGGAAGTCGGACAGCAGCAGCTCGGACATCCGGAGCGCGCTCCCCAGCACCTGGCCCTTGTAGGACTTGCCCAGCAGCCCCTTCACGTTGGCCATCACGTAGAAGGCCCCGTCCGGGGTGCGGCAGCGGATGCCGGGGATGGCGTTGAGCGCGGAGACCACCAGGTCCCGGCGCTGAAGGTACTCCGCCCGCATCTCCCGCAACTCCGCGCCGCTGCCGCCGAGCGCCGCCAGCCCGGCCTTCTGCACGATGGAGGCGGCGTTGGAGGTGGATTGGTCCTGCACCATGGTCATGGCCGAGACGAGCACCGCGGGCCCCGCCGCGTAGCCCAGCCGCCACCCCGTCATGCTGTGGGACTTGGAGAAGCCGTTCACCACCAGCGCCCGGTCCTGCAGCGCCGGCACCGCGTTGACGATGTTGCAGAACGGCGTGTCCCCGTAGACGAGCGGCTCGTAGATGTCGTCGCTCACCACGAGGCAACCGTGCGGGAGGATCACCTGCCCCAGGGCCTCCAGGTCCTTGCGGGACAGCACCGCGCCGGTGGGGTTGGACGGGCTGTTGAACACCACCGCGCGCGTGCGCGGCGTCAGGGCGGCCCGCAGCGCGTCCGGGGATGGCACCCACCCGTCCTCCTCGCGCGTCTCCACCACCACCGGCTCGCCGCCGGCCAGCCGCACCATGTCCGGGTAGCTCACCCAGTACGGGGCGAAGATGATCACCTCGTCCCCGGGATCCAGCACAGCCTGGAAGAAGTTGTAGAGGGCCTGCTTCGCCCCCACGGTGATCAGCACCTGCTCGGGGGCGTAGGTGAGGCCGTTGTCCCGCTGGAACTTCTCCCGCACCGCCGCCCGCAGCTCCGGGATGCCCGCTGTGGCCGTGTACTTGGTGAAGCCCTGCCGCAGCGCCTCCACCGCTGCGTCCTTGATGAACGCCGGCGTGTCGTAGTCCGGCTCACCCGCGGCAAACCCCACCACGTCCACGCCCTGCGCGGCCAGCGCGCGGGCCTTGGCGTTCAACGCGAGCGTCGGGGACGGCTTGATCTGCTGGAGGCGCCGGGCGGGTTGCATGGGGCGGCTGACTAGCAGCGCGCCGTGCGCCCGTTCAAGGGACGCAACGCGAAAACGTCAGCCATTCTTCGGTTCGAAGCGCTCGCGCAGCTTCAGCAGCACGCCCGGTGGGACCATCCCCTCCACGTTGCCGCCCAGCGAGGCCGCCTCCCGGATGTTCTGCGAGGAGATGTAGAAGCTCCCCTCGCCGGTCATCATGAACACCGTCTCGATGTTGGGGGCCAGCTTGCGGTTCATGTTGGCCATCATGAACTCGTACTCGAAGTCGGACACCGCGCGCAGGCCGCGCATGACCACCTTCACCCCCCGCTGATGCGCGTAGTCCACGAGCAGCCCCTGGAAGTGGTCCACCTCCACGCGCGGATCGTTTCCCACCGCCTGGCGGATGAGCTGCACGCGCTCCTCCACGGAGAACAGCGGCACCTTCTTGGGGTTGGTGGCAATGGCCACCACCACCCGGTCGAACAGCTCCAACCCGCGGTGGATGATGGAGAGGTGACCGTTGGTCACCGGGTCGAAGCTTCCGGGATAGATGGCAACCCGCATGGGGTGCGCAGCATCCGCCCCCAACCGGGGTGGGTCAAGACGGCGGCCGCGCACTCAGAGCCGCGTCATGGAGCCGTCCGCGGAGCACTGCACGAGGTAGGGCACCTCCCCATCCCCGCCGTCCGGGTCCACCATGTAGACGCCCGCCCCCGCGGTCGAGCAGGAGATGTACTCGATGCAGGACAGCGCGAGGGTGCCGTCCGACCAGACGCCCGGATCCGCGGCCGTCTTGAGCCCGGTCACCTTCACCGCCTCGGGCGTGAGGGTCCGGCCGGCCCCTCCGTTGCCGCCGCAGACGCTGTTGCAGCCGCCCGGGGGGAGACCTCCACCCGCCGCGGCGGGCGTCCCGAACACCCCCGCCCCGACCACCACGACGCTGCCTCCGGCGCCCGCGCCGCCGGCCCCCTCCTCGGCCCCACCGGTGGTGGCAACGCCGCTGTTGTCCCCGGCCGCGCCGAGCGTCCCCGCGTTGGGAATGGCCCTCGCCCGGACGAAGACGATGCCCCCCCCCGACCCACCCGGCGCAGCAGAGGCGCCGTCGCCAGAGGACGCGCTCGAGTCAGCACCGCCCCCCCCCCC
>VGRA01000473.1 GCA_016875515.1 Deltaproteobacteria bacterium
CCGAGCCGCTCGGCCAGCTGCGTCAGCACGTCCAGCTGCGCAGTGTTGGCCTGCAGCTGCGCCACGAGCGCGCGGATGGGGGCGAGTTCCACCTCCACCTCCTTGCGGATGAGGGCGCGGAACTGGTTCTCAAGGGACATGTTGGGAGATCTCCGCTGCAGGTGGAAGTGCGGGGCCTTGCGGCGCGCCTTGGCAGGGCCAGCCCGTAAACGGCCCAACCTCTTTTCCCAAGTTAAACACTTCCCTTGCTCCTTTTCATCACAATTGTCATTTCTGTCTCCGGCGGCGTCCGGAAGCGTGCAGCAGCACCGAGGCGAGCGCCCCCAGCGCAGGGACGTCCAACCCACCGGAGCAGCCGCACCCGGGCCGCACCCGCCCGATGTTGTCCTTGTTGAACCCCGGCCCCGCAGAGCCCGCGTCCTCGCCCTCCGCCGTGCCGGCGTCCCCCGGCAGCGGCTCCACCCCCGCGTCCGCGGGCGGGGGCGGCGGAGGGGTGCCCGCATCCAGCGGCGCGCTGCAGTCCCGCGGCAGCACCGGGCTGGGCACGGCGTCACACCCGGGGCCGGACAGGCGCGTGTCCATGCTGCCGCGCCCCTCCGTGGCCTGCGCAAACCAGGTGCGGAACTGCGCCCGGTAGGCGTCCACCTTGGCCACCTGCGCAGAGGTGGGCGGGGTGCTGCCGTCTGCCACCAGCACGAAGGCCACCCGCCAGCACTTCTGGGACTGGAGCGCGTCCGGCACCCGCGGCCCGTTGGCGCGGACGATGTCCTCGATGGCCACCTCCACCCCCGTGCCGGCCACAGAGATGGACTGCCCCCGCGGGGTGGAGACGGCGTCACTGCCGTGGCCGCTGCCGTCGTCCACCGCCAGCAGCGGCGGCACCTCGCACGCCGAGCGCAACCCCATGAGGTACTGGTCCAGCGGCCCGTAGCCGCGCACCCCGCCGGTGAAGGTGTACGTCCCGCTGCTGCCGGGCGGCGGCCCTCCTTGCAGGAAGCTGCCGTACATCACCGAATGGCTGTCGCTGTAGGCGTTGTAGTGGTTGTTCGGGTACGAGGCGGCCGGGTCCTCGGCGTTCTCGGCATAGCCGCGCAGCAGGTCCCTCGGCCCCTGCCCGTCTGCCTTGTCGTAGTTAACGGAGAACAGCCAATGGTGGCCGTACTCGTGGCCGAGCAACTCCATCCCGGTGAGCCCCAGCGGCAGGCCGAAGAGCGCGGTGGCCGGCCCGTCCGGGCTGTCCGGCAACTTCCCCAGCGCCCCCATGAAGACGCACTGGGACAACCGCCCCGCGCTGCCGTAGTTGGCCGGCCCGCCGAGGTACTGCCACCCGCCCCGGCCAATGCCCTGCGCGGTGCCGCGCACCGGCGTTCCCTGCTGCACGTTTTCAATGTCGTTGAGTTGCCGCGTGGTGAAGGCCACCACCCCGTCGTAGTGGTCCGCGTGGGACTCGTAGAACCTCCTTGCAGCGGCCTTGCAGAACCAACTCTGCAGCGCCTCGAAGCCCGCGGGGGTGTGGATGGTCCCCGTGGTGTCCTGCAGCACCGCCACGTCGCCCATGTCCTGCGCGGAGGCGGGGTCAGTCAGGGCCAGGGACAGGACGGCGGCGGCAGCGGCGGCGCGGAGGCACGTCATGGGTTGGGCGTTGCAGCACGGCGGCGCCCCCGGCAGCAAGCGCCCCCCGGGCAGGGCGTCAGGCCACGGTGGCGTCTGCGCGGGTGAGGATGTCCACCCCGTCCCGCGTCACCCGCACCGTGTGCTCGAACTGGGCGGCCCGCTGGCCGTCTGCCGTCACCACCGTCCAGTCGTCGTCCCAGGAGCGGATGCGCGGTGAGCCCATGGTCAGCATGGGCTCCACGGTGAAGACCATCCCCTCCTCCAGCACCGTGTTGAACTTCTTGTCGAAGTAGTGGGGGATGGTGGGGTCCTGGTGGAACACGGCGCCAATCCCGTGGCCGCAGTACTCGCGCACCACGCCGAAGCCGTGTCTCTCAGCGTACGCCTGGATGGCCCGGCCAATGTCATACACGCGCGCCCCGGGCCGCACCGCCTCGATGCCCAGCATCATCGCCTCGTGGGTGACGCGCATGAGCCGCTCGGAGTCCGGGTCCGTCTTCCCCACCGCGAAGGTGGCGGAGCAGTCCCCGTGCATGCCCTCTAGGTAGATGGTGATGTCAAGGTTGACGATGTCCCCGTCCTCCAGCGGCCGGCTGTCCGGGATGCCGTGGAGGATGACCTCGTTCACGGACGTGCAGAGGGACTTGGGGAAGCCGTGGTAGTTGAGCGTGGACGGGAAGCCGCCGCGCCTCAGGTAGCCCGCGTGGCACACCCCGTCGATGAAGTCCGTGGTGACGCCGGGGGCCAGCGCCGCGGCGGACTCCAGCAGCACCTCCGCCGCCGCCTTGCAGGCCCTGCGCAGCCGCAGCAGGCGCGTGGCCGGGGCCCCGGGCACGCCGGGCCCCGGGATGCCGGACTCGGCGTAGTCCGTGGGCGGGATGTGCGCCGGGACGGGGCGGCGCGGGGAGATGTCCCCCGGCTGCACCCGCTTGCCCGCCGGCGCGCTGGCGGAGCGGCCCGCCGCGGCGTCCGCGCCGCGGTGGCACTTCTTGTACTTCTGGCCGGACCCGCACCAGCAGGCGTCGTTGGAGCCGGGCAGCTGCGCGGTGCGGGTGGTCATGGCGTCAGATGTCCAGGTTCTGCACCTCGAGCGCGTTGCGCTCGATGAACTCGCGCCGCGGCTCCACCTGCTCGCCCATCAGCAGGGAGAACATCTCGTCCGACTCCACCGTGTCCTCCACCTTCACCTGGAGCAGCGTCCGGGTGGCCGGGTTCATGGTGGTCTCCCACAGCTGCTCGGGGTTCATCTCCCCCAGGCCCTTGAAGCGCTGGATGCCCAGCCCCTTCTGCGCCTCCTCCTTGATGGCCCGCATCAGCTCCTGCACGGTGCGGACCGTCACCTCGCCGCCGTCGAACAGGATGGTGAAGGGGGCCTGGCCGAACACCTTGAGTCCGTCCCGCAGCCGGAGCAGTTCCCTGTATTCCGGGCTGGCCAGGAAGGCCTGGTCCACCACCGTGTCCCGCGGGCTGCCGTTCACCTCGCTCTTCAGCGTGACGCGGAAGCTTCCCGCGTGCTCGGTGTCCTGGGAGAGCGCCGCGGCCAGCTGCTGCATGTCCCCCGGGTAGAGCGCCTCGCAGTGGGCCTGCAGCTTCTCCAACTCCTCGTTGATCCGCTCGCGGTCCGACAGCG
>VGRA01000474.1 GCA_016875515.1 Deltaproteobacteria bacterium
CCGGAGCCTCTCCCGTCGGAAGCAGCCTCGTGACGCTTGGCCTGGGCGCAGGCGCCGGCCTCTGCCTGGGGGGCGATGGCGGCGGCGGGCCTGGGCCTGATGGCGTGCCTGGGCAAGAAGGCGGAGCTCGAGCGGGAGCCGTGGGCGCGGGTGGCCGCGAGCCGCGCACCGTTCCTCCGGGGCGGTGACCTGGGCCCGGCTGCGTCCAGCCCGTGGCATGACCACGCCTGCGCAGCGGCGGCCGCCAGGGTGCGCGCCTCAGCGCCGCATCCGCTCCGGACGCCGCGCCGCCGCCAGCGGGTGCGCGGCGAACTGCCCCACCGCCTCCACGAAGGCGTCCCGCGCCGCCTCCAGCGCGTGCAGATCCCCAGCGAGGTACGCGGCCGCGAAGTTGGTCTCCGTGGGCGGCGGCATCCACTTCGCCAGCCGCACCGGGGCGGCCTTCAGCGCCGCGTCCAGCGCCACCACCATCTCCGCCGGCGGCGCCACCAGGTACCCCATGGGCTCGCCGCGCGGGATGCCCGCCTCGGCGGACAGGTAACTGCCCGTCTGGGTGACGACGTGTCCGAGGAAGGCCGGCTGGCGCTCACCCGGGAACTGCTGGAAGCGAACGACGCGCAGTTGCTCGCGCAGCGCCCAGAGCGCCTCGGCCACCTCGTCCGGGTCCGTCCCCGCCACGATGCCCAGCACCTCCCCGGAGAACGGCCCCGACGCGTGGCGGCTGCCGGCGTAGAACGACCGCCCGTACTTCACCTCCACCGGGGCAAAGCGCGTGCAGTGGTCCAGGCAGACGTAGAGGGGATCGTCCTGGTCACAGGTGACGAGTCCGATGCTCCGGTGCCGTGCCGGGTCCAGCCCCAGCGCGCGCCCCAGCTGCCCCTCCACCTGGTCCACCTGCCGGCAAGAGAGCAGCTGCGGCCAGAGATCCAGAAGCCCCGCCATGCGCCTCAGCCTCCCACCGACTGCCGCTTCGGGATGTCCCGCACCGGGCGGACCAGGTGCACCCCGCCGCCGCCCGCGTCGAACGTGCGGCGCATGAGATCCGCGCACAGCGCCGCGGCCTGCGCCGGGGGAACGCCGAGCGGGCGCACGTTGCTGATGCAGTTCTTCTCCGCGTTGTCCTGGCCCAGCCGAGGCTTGTACGCGGAGTACAGGGACAGCGAGTCCCCCGTCCCCAACCCGGGCCGCTCGCCCACGAGGATGATGGTCGCCCGCGCCCCGGTGAGGACGCCGATCTCGTCCTGCACCCCGATGCGCGCATGGCGCACGAAGAGCGGCCGGCCCACGGTGAAACCGCGGCCCTTGAGCGCCTCGAGGAGCGCCGGCAAGAGCACCTCGCCCTGCCGCATGAGCGCCCAGGCCGAGAGCCCGTCCGCGGCGATCACCTGGATGTCCACGCCGCGCGTGGCCTGCTGCTCCACCTTCGCGCGGCTCTCGTCGTCCAGCCGCCGGCCCAGGTCCGGGAACAGCAGGTAGTCCTGCTTGGAGACCGCCTTCGTCTTGAGCGGCAGGCAACCCAGCTTCGCCGCCACGTCGTCCGGGACCTCCGCGGCCACCGCGTCCAGCGCCACCGCGTGCTCGGCGCGGATGCCCAGGTAGACGCGCGTCGGGTAGCGCGTGCCCACCCGCCCCTGCGCAATGCGGGACGGCGTCTCCTCCACCAACCGCTTCAGCGCGAGCGGATCCCGGACCGGCGGCGGGGGCGCGTTGCGGGGCTTGCAGCCGTCGTCACATGCGGCGCCGGCGCCGTCCGCCTGCACCTTCGGCGCAGCCACCTTGTCTGCCTTGCACGCGCCGCCACAGGCCGAACAGCCCTGCGCGCCGTCCTTCGAGGCGCTGCAGGCGCCGCCGCAGCCCGGCCCGCCCGGCGTCTTCGTGCAGCCGGCGCACTGGCCGTCGCACACGTCACCCTTCCTCGCCGCGAGGCGACCGGCCTCCGCCACCGCGGCCTCCACCGCCGCCCGCACCACGGCTTCCAGCGATGACCGGTCCACGCTCACGGCCGCCTCCGCGCCTCGAAGAGCGTGGCGTCCCCCGCCTTCTTCGTGAGCCGCCCGTTCCGCCACAGACCGAGGGACTCCATCCACACCTCGAACTCCGGAGCGGGGCGCAGCCCCAGCAGCTCGCGCAAGGACGCGTTGTTGTGGAAGGAGGTGGTCTGGTAGTTGAGCATCACGTCGTCCCCCATGGGGATGCCCATGAGGTAGTTGACGCCCGCCATCCCGAGCAGCATCTCCAGGTTCTCCTGGTCGTTCTGGTCGGCGCTCGCGTGGTTCGTGTAACAGGCGTCGCAGCCCATGGGGATGCCCATCAGCTTCCCCATGAAGTGGTCCTCCAGCCCGGCGCGGGTGATCTGCTTGGCGTCCTGCAGGTACTCGGGGCCGATGAAGCCCACCACGCTGTTGAGCAGGAACGGCTCGTAGCGCCGCGCCAGTCCGTACGCGCGCGCCTCCATGGTCACCTGGTCCGCGCCGTGGTGGGCGTTGGCGGACAGCGCCGTGCCCTGGCCGGTCTCGAAGTACATGACGTTGCGGCCCTGCGCGGTGCCCTCGCGCCTGGCCAGGTCCCACGCCTCGTCCAGCAGCGACACCGAGACCCCGAAGTTGCGGTTGGCCCCCTCGCTCCCGGCGATGGACTGGAACATGAGGTCCAGCGGCGCCCCGTGCTTCGCCACCGCCTGCATCTGCGCGGTGATGTGGGCGAGCACGCAGTTCTGGGTGGGCACCCGGAACTTCCGCATCAAGTCCTTCACCGCCTTGAGGATCTCCGCGGTGCGCGGCACGTCGTCCGTGGACGGGTTGACGCCGATGACCGCGTCCCCGTTGCCGAAGGACAGCCCGTCCTTCACCGCGGCGAGGATGCCGTCCACGTCGTCCAGCGGGTGATTGGGCTGCAGCCGCGAGCCGATGCGCCCCTCCAGCCCGATGGTGTTGTTGCACCGGACCACCACGCGGATCTTCCGCGCGGCCAGCACCAGGTCCATGTTGGACATCAGCTTGACCACCGCCGCCGCCATCTCCGGCGTCAGCCCCGGAGAGACGCCGAGGATGTCCTCCCCGGAGGTGGCCGAGTCGAGGATCCACTCGCGCAGCTCCGCCACGGACCAACCGCAGATCTTCCTGTAGGAACGCTCCGCCACCGGGTGGGACAGCGCGTCCTCGATGACCCGCGTCACCTCGTCCAGTTCGTACGGCACGGACGGGTTCTCCCTCAGCGTCTTGCAGTCAAGGTCTGCCAGCA
>VGRA01000475.1 GCA_016875515.1 Deltaproteobacteria bacterium
TCGCCGAAGAGGGCGCGCGGGTCCTTGTCGTTGAGGCCCATCAGCAGAGGCTCCTCCACGCGCAGCGTCACCCCCGCGAGCGAGGGCACCGGCCGCCCGGCGTCCTGCAGCCACGCAGCGGCCTCGGGCAGTACGCGGGCGGTGCCGGAGAAGGCCACCACGGGGGGCTCGAACGGGTCCAGCCCCGCGTCCGTCCCGCCGTCCTTCTGGTTGGAGCTTCCACCCGCGCATGCAGCGAGCCCGGCGGCGCAGGCGGTGGCAAGGGTCAGTGAACGCGACATGGCGAATCTCCGGGGGAACGATACGCTGGTGGACAGCAGACGGGCCGTTCTCTACCACGCCCGCACCTCCCGCCGTGAGCGCCATAAGAGCCATGAGAGCCATCAAGTACGACCCGCACCATTGGTGGTCCCACATCCTGGACGTGCGCGGGGGGCTGCTGCGCGCCATCTCTGCCCGCGTCCTCGCCACCGTGGCGTGGTGCGCCGCCGTGCTGCTGTTCCACCAGCACGTCCAGCCGGTGGCGTTGCCCTCGACGGAGCATTCCCTGGTGGGCGTGGCCATTGGCCTGCTGCTCGTGTTCCGCACCAACTCCTCCTACGACCGGTTCTGGGAGGGGCGGAAGCTGTGGGGTGGCATCGTCAACGAGACGCGAAACCTTGTGCGCGCGGCCGGGGCGGTGGTGGCGGACGTGGAACTGCGGCAGCGGCTGGCGGCCTGGACGGCGGTGTACCCCTGGGCGGTCAAGCGGGTCCTCCGCGGCGGCGCGGGGGACCTAGGACCCGCGGTGGCCGCGCTGCCCTCCGCGGAGGCGAAGGCGGTGCTGGGCAGCGGCAACGCGGCGCTGGCGGTCTCCCGCAGGATGGCCGCGGTGGTGCAGGAGGCCAAGGTCAAGGGGCAGGTGGGCGAGGTGCTGCAGGCGGCGCTGGATGCCAACGTGCAGCAACTGGTGGATTACCTGGGGGGCTGCGAGCGCATCCACAAGACGCCCCTGCCGTTCGCCTACATGGTGCACCTTCGCCGCGCGGTGTTGCTGTACTGCTACACGCTGCCGTTCGTGCTGGTGAAGGACTTCGGCTGGGCCGCGCCCGGGGCCATGTTCTTCACCGCGTTCGTGTTCTTCGGCATCGAGGAGATTGGCGTGGAGATAGAGGACCCGTTCGGCACGGACGACAACGACCTGCCGCTGGACGACATCTGCGCCGCCATCACCACCACGCTGGACGAGGTGGAGCCGTTCCTCCCGCGGGAGGACTGAAGGCCCGCGGCCCTCAGTTCGCGGGCGTGGGGCCGAAGTTGCCGCGGATGCCGAGCGAGGCAATCCAGCCGCCGGAGGTGTAGACGCCGTTGCCCACCACGTTGCCCGGGACGTCCGCCTTGTTGGTGACCTGGCGCACCGCGCTGTCGGTCACCACGAGCGTCTGCGTGGGCGTGTAGGCACCGGAGAGCACCAACTCCACGGGGCCCACGGGGTAGGACGCGCCGCCCGTCACGAAGAACCGCTGGGGGTTGGGGAAGTCGATGTTGAAGTCCTTGTCGGCCATGGCCTGCTGCTCGAACAGCGCGCCTGCGCGAAGCTGGAGGCCAAAGTCGAACCCGTACGCCACGCCGGCGCGCGCGCTCAGGCTGCTGCGCCAATTCTTCGGGATGCGGATGGTGCCGAGGGGCTCCGGCTCCGCGCTGCCCAGCTGCTGCGTGATGCCGCTCGGCTGGATGTCGAGGCGGGCGAAGGACTGCCACCCCTCGTACACCACGTCCACGTTCACCCCGAGCTGGGGCAGGGGCTTCCAGTGCGTCCCCACCCGGACTTCCATGGGCAGCGTCAGCGACAGCGAGGCCTTGTTCCCGTTCACCTTGGCGGTGTCCTTGATGAGGTCCCCGAGCGTGATGTCCAGCGTGCCGTTGGCCGTCACCGGGACGGGCGGGCGGAAGGAGGCGCCCACCTGGAAGGTCTCCACCGGCTTCACCAGCACGCCGAGGATGCCCGTCACGCCGCCGAAGCTGCTCATGTTGACCCCCACCTTCGCGTCCAGCTTGGGGTCGTTCAGTTCGGGGGCGGCGGTGAGGTACTGCTCGAACTTGAGGCTGCTGTAGACGGTCTGCAGGGAGGCGCCCACGGACACCGCGCGGTGCGGCTGCCACGCCACCGAGACGCCGGGGAAGGCCAGCAGCGTGTCGTTCTTCACCAACGCGTACCGCTGGGGGGCGAACTTGGCCGGGTTCTCCACGAAGCGGCCGGACTCGTTGAGGGCGTAGTTGGGCTCGGGGAAGGCGTACCGCCCCACGGCGGGGGGGCCGTAGGCGCCCAGCGCCACGGTGAAGGGCCGCCCGGCAACTTCCAGGCCGTACCCCACCGCGGCGAAGGGCACGGCGAAGAGGCCCCCCGAGTTGGAGACGGCGTTGCCCTCGGCTGCGTCGGCGCTGTTGCGCTTCTGGAACGTCACCTCCTGGTTCATCAGCGAGGCGTCCAGCAGGAACGAGAACCCCTTCTTCTGCTGGGTGAGGCCGGCGGGGTTGTGCTGGATGGCGGAGAGGTCATCCGCCTGGCCTGCGAAGGCGCCGCCCAGGGACAGCGCCTTGGCGCCGTTCTCGCCAAAGGTCAGCCCCGAGCCGAACGCGAGCGAGGGGAGGGCAGAGAGCAGCAGCGCGGCGCTGCGGAGGGGGAGTGTCGTCATGGGGGCGGCCTCGAGGGTGGGAAAGACGTCGGGGACGGGGTTATCACCCGGGAGGCCCCGAATTGACCAGAAGCGAACACGGCCCGCGCCCCGGGCCGGAGGGGCACGGGGGCGGGCCGCTGTGGCGTCACGACCGGGGGGTCAGCGCCCGGGGATGCCGCGCGGCGGGACCACGGGCTTGCCGGGGACGGGCTTCTGCACCGGCTCGGGCTTCTTCTGCTGCACGGGGGCCGGGGCGGGCACCGTCGGGGTGGGCGCGCGGCCACCGGCCGGCTGCGAGGGCGGCGGCTGGAAGCGGGACGGCAGCGCCGGAGGAACGTCCACCTTGTACGGCAGGGCCGGGGTGTTGGGCCGCGGCGGGGGAACGTAGGTGGGGGCCTGGGGCTGCGGCCGGCTGGGCGTGGTGGCCTGCGGCGCCACGGGGTACGAGGGCGCGGACGGGCGGACGGTGCCGTAGGACGGACCCACCGGCGCGGAGGGGGCAGACGGCTGCACAAGGCCGGACGGGGGCGCCACGGGCACGGACGGCGCGGACGGCTGCACCATGCCCGCAGGCGGC
>VGRA01000476.1 GCA_016875515.1 Deltaproteobacteria bacterium
GGATGGCCGGGCCCTCGAGGGGATCACCACGGGGCCGCTCCCGGGATCCCGGAAGATGTACGTCCCGGGGACGCTCTATCCGGACCTGCGCGTGCCGTTCCGGGAGATCTCTCAGTCACCCACGGTGCACGGCCACGGCCCGGGTGCGAAGCAGACGGAGAACCCGCCCGTCTCCGTCTACGATCCTTCCGGCCCCTACACGGAGCCCGACGCTCGGATTGATCTCAAGGCGGGCCTCGAAGCCGCGCGTGCTCCCTGGATTGCGGCGCGCGGGGACTGCAACGAGCTGCCGGAGCTGACCAGCCGGTACGGCCGCGAGCGGCTCTCGGACCCTCGGCTGGCCGGTCTGCGCTTCCATGCCCACCGCCGTCCGCTGGTGGCGAAGCCCGGGCGGAACGTCACTCAGATGCACTACGCCCGCAGGGGCATCATCACCCCGGAGATGGAGTACGTGGCCATCCGGGAGAACCAGAAGGTGGAGGCCTCGCTCGCTCACCAGCACCCGGGCAACAGCTTCGGTGCGTCCATCCCGCGGGTGATCACGCCGGAGTTCGTCCGGGACGAGGTGGCCCGCGGCCGCGCCATCATCCCGGCCAACATCAACCACCCGGAGCTGGAGCCGATGGTCATCGGCCGCAACTTCCTGGTGAAGATAAACGCCAACATCGGCAACTCCGCGGTGTCCTCCTCCATCGAGGAGGAGGTGGAGAAGCTGGTGTGGTCCATTCGCTGGGGCGCGGACACGGTCATGGACCTGTCCACCGGCCAGAACATCCATGAGACGCGCGAGTGGATTCTCCGCAACAGCCCGGTGCCCATTGGGACGGTGCCCATCTATCAGGCGCTGGAGAAGGTGGGCGGCAAGGCCGAGGAGCTGACGTGGGAGATCTACCGCGACACGCTCATCGAGCAGTGCGAGCAGGGGGTGGACTATTTCACCATCCACGCCGGCGTGCTGCTGCGGTACGTGCCACTCACCGCCAAGCGCGTCACGGGGGTCGTCAGCCGAGGCGGGAGCATCCTCGCCCGGTGGTGCCTCGCCCACCACAAGGAAAACTTCCTCTACACGCACTTCGAGGAGATCTGCGAGATCATGAAGGCGTACGACGTCTCGTTCTCGCTCGGGGACGGGCTGCGGCCCGGCAGCATCGCGGACGCCAACGACGCGGCGCAGTTCGGGGAGCTGGAGACGCTGGGGGAACTCACGCAGGTCGCCTGGAAGCATGACGTGCAGGTGATGATCGAGGGGCCCGGCCACGTCCCCCTGCACATGGTGCAGGAGAACATGACCCGGCAGCTGGCCGTGTGCCACGAGGCTCCCTTCTACACGCTCGGGCCGCTCACCACGGACATTGCCCCGGGGTATGACCACTTCACCTCCGGTATTGGCGCCGCCATGATCGGTTGGTTCGGCACGGCCATGCTCTGCTACGTGACGCCCAAGGAGCACCTGGGCCTCCCCAACCGGGATGACGTGAAGGAGGGCGTGATCACCTACAAGATCGCCGCCCACGCCGCGGACCTGGCCAAGGGGCACCCCGGGGCGCAGGCTCGGGACAACGCGCTCAGCAAGGCGCGGTTCGAGTTCCGCTGGGAGGACCAGTTCAACCTGGGACTGGACCCGGAGCGCGCGCGGAAGTTCCACGACGAGACGCTGCCCGCCGCCGGGGCCAAGGTGGCCCACTTCTGCAGCATGTGCGGGCCGCAGTTCTGCTCCATGAAGATCACCCAGGACGTGCGCGAGCAGGACGCCGCGTCCGGGATGGAACGGAAGGCCGCCGAGTTCAAGCAGACAGGGGCGGAGCTCTACCAGCCGGCGCGCTGAGGGCAGCGGGGCGGGGCTGCACGCCTGCGCTCAGCGGACCTGCGAGCCCTTGGTGCCGGGGGAGGTGGGCTCCTCCGTCCAGGCCTCGTGCATGCCGGAGACCTCAGCCTCGCGGACGAGATCGTCGTCCTCGGGCTCGGCGTAGAGCGGGGCCACGGTGGCCACCCCCATGGGGTTGCCCCGCCGCTTCTGCTCCAGCATGTCGTTCTTGAGATCCAGCAACCCCTGCTCGCCAATGGAGAGGAAGGCGCGGACGACCTCGGGGTCGAACTGCGTGCCCTTGCAGCGGTCAATCTCCGCAATGGCATTTTCGAAACTGGTTCCCCGCCGGTACGGCCGGTCCGAGGTCATGGCGTCCAGCGTGTCTGCCACGGCGAAGATCCGCGCGCCGATGTGGATCTCCTCCTTGCGGAGGCCGCGCGGGTAGCCGCCGCCGTCGAACCGCTCCTGGTGGCTGCGGACGATCTCTGCCGGGGTGTCCAGGAAGGGGATGGCCTGGATCATCTGGAAGCCGATGTCCGGGTGCTTCCGCATCTCCACCCACTCGTCCGGGGTCAGCTTGCCGGGCTTGAGCAGCACCGCGTCCGGCACGCCGATCTTCCCGATGTCGTGCAGCAGCGCCCCACGGCCAATCTCCCCCAGGTCCTTGCCGGAGATGGAGAGCCGCTCCGCGATGGACACGGTGTACTGCACCACGCGCAGCGAGTGGTCGGAGGTCTCGTGCTCTCGCGCGTCCAGCGCCGTCACCAGGGCGAGCAGGGTGTTCTGGTAGGTGGTGGCAATGTCGCGCAGCGCGGTGCGGAGATCCGCGGTCCTCTCCCGCACGCGCGCCTCCAGCTTCCGCTGGTAACGCTTGCGCGCCAGATCGATCCGCCGCTTGGCCAGGGCCCGCTCGATGGCGCGGATGAGGTCCGTCAGCCGGGGCGGCTTGAGCAGGTAGTCCACCGCGCCGCGGCGCAGGCAGTCCACGGCAGACTCGGTGTCCCCGTAGCCGGTCAGCATGATGACCGCCGTGTCCGGGTGCCGGTCCCGCATGCGCTCCAGCAGCCAGAGCCCGTCATGTCCCGGCATCTTCATGTCGCTGATGACGAGCGGCGTCTCCTCGTGCTGGGCAAGGTCCAACGCCTCCTCCGCGCTGGCGGCCACCACGCAGCGGTAGCCCTCCTCGGACAGGAGCACGGAGATCACGTCCCGGACCGAGGCGTCGTCGTCAACGATAAGGATGCGGGGGGCTGCTGGGGTGAGTGCTTCCACGCGCCGCACTTTAAGGGGAAGCCCGGGAGAGCCGCCACTCCCGGGCCGCACTGCGTGTCAGGCGCGCGCGCCCGTGCCCCGGGCCGGGTGGAAGGGACGCAGATCAAGCCCCGCCGGCACCTGCCGCCCAAGCAGCGCGTCCGC
>VGRA01000477.1 GCA_016875515.1 Deltaproteobacteria bacterium
AGGCCCGCATCGAGCGCCCCGAGTTGAACTCGTATCCGCCGTATGGGTCCGCCTGACACTCGATCCAGCCGCCGTCGCCGGAGAGCGTCCCCGGCAGCCTGGAGGTGCTGGCATCCACCGTCACCCCCGTGACGGTGATGCCGTTCAACATCCACGTGAACCGGTGCGTGACGGCGTCCCCGTCCGCGTCCGCGTCCATGCTGGTCACGGCACAGAACAGGTCCTGGCCAGGCACAGAGGGCCCCGCGAAGGCAACCGTGGGCATGGGCGGCGGCGCGTTGGACACCACGATAGGCGCACTCGCCGGCGACCCCCGCACCCTTCCATCAAACGGAGTGACGGTGACCGTCAGCAGCTGTCCCCTGCTGAAGGTGGGCGGGTGGATGCTCGGTCCCGTGACGCCGGGGACCACCACGCCGTCCAGCTTCCACTCCCACTCCAGCGTCACCGGGTCCCCCTCGGCATCCCACGTGGCACCGGCCACGGCCCCCACGGAGTTGAGCCGGGTCACCCTGGGCGGCAGGCGAACGCCCGCCACGGTGGGCGGCGTGTTGAACGGCTCGCACGTCCCGCCATCCCCCACCCAGTCCGGCCCGTTGCAGGTGCAGGTGTGGCCGCCCACTGCGGCGGCTGCAACTCCGCGTGCACCCCGGGCAAGGCCTGCGAGCCGCTGGAGGACCTCACCGCCTGCGCCATGCGCCCCGCGGGGACGAGCGGGCGCTGCCGGTGCACCACCTCCGCCGAGTGCCCCAGGTCCCAGCACTGCCGCAACGAGCCGGCGGGCATGAACCGCTGCTCCTCCGCGGACGCCTCCGAGTGCGCACCCTACAGCCGCGTGACGGTGCAGAGCGGCTGCCCCAACTTCTGCCAGTACAACTGACCGCAGGGCATCACTTGCTCGTGAAGACGGTCACCGGGCTGAAGCCGGGAGGGGCCTCCGGCGGCAACGCCGCCAGCCGCTCCAGGTACAGCTGCACCGCGGCGTCTTCCGGGTTCGCCTGCGCGAACGCGCCAAAGGCCTCGCGCGCCTCGGGCAACCGCCCCGCCCGCCACGCGGCGAGCCCCCGCTCCCACGCGTCCATCCGCCCGTAGGCGCAAAGCGCCCGCCCGGGCCCGGAGAGCAGCTCCCAGACGGCGACCGCGGTGTGCTTCCCCTTCACCTGCACCTGGTCCAGCGCGCGGAAGAGGAAGCCCTCCGGCGCCCCCGCCCGCGTGGCATCCCCCACCAGGCAGAAGACGCCGTACGCCTTGGTGAGCCCCTCCATGCGGGAGGCCAGGTTCACCGCGTCCCCGGCCACCGTGTAGTCGAACCGGTCCTCCGCCCCCATGTTGCCCACCACCATGTCCCCGGTGTTGAGCCCCACCCCCACCTGGAACTGCACCCCCAGCGCCTTCAGGGGCCCCGCGTTCAGCGCCTCCAGCTCCGCGTGCATCTGCACCACGCACGCGAGCGCCTTGGCCACGTGCGCGTCGCTGCGCAGCGGCGCGCCGAACACCGCCATCACCGCGTCCCCGATGTACTTGTCGAGCAGCCCGCCCTGCACCAGCACCGCCCGCGTCATGGGGGACAGGTAGGTGTTGAGCACCGCCACCAGCCGCTCCGGGGGCAGCGTCTCGGAGAAGGTGGTGAAGCCGCGGAGGTCGGAGAACAGCACGGTGAGGCGGCGCCGCTCGCCGCCCAACGCCAGTGCGGACGGGTCCTTCAGCAACTCCGCCATCACGTCCTCGCCCACGTAGCGGCCGAAGGCCAGCTTCAGCTGCCGCCGCTGCACCGCCTCCCGCGCGTAGGAGAGCGAGAGCCCGGCCAGCCCCGCCCCCAGCACCCCCAGCGACGGCCCCACCAGCCCCACCCACGTGCCGCGCGCGGCGAGCAGCCAGGTGGCACCGGCCCAGCACGCCCCCAGCGCCGCGAGCACCCCTGCCACCTGCGCGGCGGGCGGCACGCGCGAGGAGGCGAACAGCACCGCCACCAACAGCCCGGGCAGCAGCGCCGCGAGCAGGTCCGTGCTGCGCGGCACCCTTCGGAGGAAGTCCCCGTGGAGCAGGTTGTCCAGCGCGGTGGCCTGCACCTCCACGCCCGGCATGCGCTGGAACGGCGTCCGCGCCCGGTCAAACCCCAGAGAGGTGATGCCCACCAGCACCGCCTTCCCGTCCAGCGCCCCGGCGGGCAGCTTCCCCTCCACCACGTCCACCGCAGACCAGGTGGCGTAGCTGCCCTCGGGCCCCCGGTAGTTGAGCCACGCGCCGTTGCCCTCCAGGGCCAGCATGCGCTCGCCCAGCCGGACCTCCTGCTGCGGCCCCAGGTAGGCCACCTGCCCGCGTCCCACCCCCAGGAAGCCCGCGGCCACCGGCACCACCAGCGGCGCGTAACTCCCACCGCGGAAGCCGCGGGCCAGCAGCAGCCGCCGCAGCGTGCGCGTCTCGTCCTCGGCGAAGGTGGCAAAGCCCAACCCCTTCGCCGCGGCGTTGAACCGGGGGAGCGAGGCCACCACGCGCCCTTCCTCGGGCAGCGGCTCCGGCGGCGGCGTGCTCTGCGCGTACCGCGCGCGGGACAGCCCCGCCTCCACCCCCTCCGGCGACTCCCCCTCCCCCTGGAAGAGGATGAGCACCACGTTGCCCGCCTCGCGCAGCGCCGCCTCCAGCGCGCCGTCCCCGTCCAACTCCGCGGCCACCTCGGACAGCAGCGCCGCCTCGTCCCCCGCGGCAGCCTCCGGGTGGGCCTCCCGCCACGCCCGCACGCGCCCGGCGAGGTCCGGGGAGAGGAGGTGCTCGGGGGCGTCGAACACCGCGTCCACGCCGATGACGCGCGCCCCGGCCTGCTTCACGGCGCGGAGCACCTGCGCCCACCCCGCACGCCGCTCGGCCAGCGTGCCTGCGCGCCGGGCCGTCTCGTCGTCGAACACCACCAGGGCAATGTCCGGCGAGGCAGGCCGCGGACCGCGCAGCCCGAAGCGCGCGTCCAGCGTCCAGCGCTCGAGCAACTCCAGCCACCCGCTCCCCGTCTCGCTGCGCGCGAGCGTGGTGGAGAGCGCCACGGCGAGCGCCACGCCGGCGGCGACCCACGCGGGGAGTCGGGCGCGCGTCACGGGAGCGTCACCTCCAGCGTCACCCACTCGCCCTCCGGCAGCTGCGCCGCGTGGGCCTCCGCCCAGCCCTGCACGCACGCGGGCACCGGCAGCGCCCCCTCCAGGAATACCCGCACCCCGCCCT
>VGRA01000478.1 GCA_016875515.1 Deltaproteobacteria bacterium
AGCGCGCAGACGCCCGGCTCGCCGGCCCCCAGCTTGACCGTCTCCGTGTAGGCGGCGCGCACCGTCTCCAGCGCCTTGGCCTTCTCCTGGATGCTCCGCTTGAGCTTGTCCGGCGCGGGCGGCAAACCCCAGGACAGCTGGAGCTTCTCAAACGCCCGGTACTTCTCCGCGTTTGCCGCCAGGTGGGCGCGCGCCACCGCCTCCTTGCCCTCCGCGTCCACGCCCTCCTTCTCCTTGCGGTTCAGCTTGTCGAAGAACCGGAGGCACTCCTTCTGGTACCTGGAAGCCTCGGACGGCTTCTTCAGCTTGAGCGCGTACAGCCTCTCCATGCGGCCCCACGCCATCAGCTGCTTGGCCGGGCTCACCACGTTGCCGTACTTCTTGCCGTACCTCTCCAGCTGCTCCGCGGCACGGGCGTAGGCGCCGTTGCGCTCGTGCAAGTCCGCGATGAAGAGGAACACCTTCTCCGCGTCCTTCGCCTGCGGCCACAGCTCCAGGAAGCGCTCGCGGTCCCGGAGCGCCTGCTTGTACTGGCCCAGGCCGTCTCGCAGCACGCCCGCGTCGAACAGCGCCGCCTGTGCGCGCCCCTCGTCCCAACCCAGCTTCGGCGCGGCCGCGGCGGGGACCTTCTCGTCCTTCTCGCCCTTCTTCGCCTCCCCGCCCTTCTTGTCCTTTCCCCCGCCGCCGCGGTTCTTCTCCCAGCCGGCCACGTAAGCCTCATACCCGTCCGCCGCCTGCTCGAAGTCCGCCACGCCCGCGTAGGCGTCCGCGTTGGCATAGATGCACGCCGGCACGAAGGTGCTCTTCGGGTACTTCTGGATGAGCCGCTTGCGCGTCTCCACGGACCGCTCGAACTGCTTGCCGTTGGCGAAGTCGATGGCGGCGTTGAACAGCGCCTTGTCCGCCAGTTCCGAGCCGGGGAACTCCTCCACGAAGGAGAGGTAGGCCTCCGCCGCCTGCACGTAGTCCCTGCGCGCCTCGAGCTGCCCCACCAGCTTGAAGCTGGACTGCTCCAGCAGCTTGCCCAGCTCCTCCTTGAAGCGGCCCACCGCCAGCTCCGGGTTTCCGTAGAACTTGCGCGCCCAGGCGTTCACCTGCGCCCAGTCACCGGCCAGGTTGTACGAGTCCAGCACAAGGTTGGCCGCCACCTCCGCGGCGCGCTCGCCGTTCTCGAACTTGTGGGCGGTGTCCTCGAGCGCGATCTTCGAGAACCGCTTCACCGCCTCGTCCAGGTGGTTGTAGCGGTAATAGACCTGCGCCGCCTTGAAGGCCACCTCCACCCGCTTGTCTCCGTCCGGCAGCGTCTCCAGGTAGCGGCTGCACGCGGCGAGCAGGTCCTGCTTGACGTCGGGGATCTCCGCCGCCTTGCTGGTGTCAGCGCCCCCGTCCGGCCTGATCTTCCCGGAGGTCTCCACCAGCCGCACCAGCTCGTCGTGGGCGAGGATGGCGTTCCACGCCGCGTTGGCCATGAACTTCCCGGGCTTCTCCGGCTGTCCCTCCTTGTCCTTGCGCAGCCCCTTTTGGCGCTCCATGTCCATCTTCAGCACCGCGGTGTACTGCACCGCCGCCTCGGCGAACTTCTGGAGGTTGTCGTTGAGCAGCTCCGCCCAGAAGAACCGCAGTTCGTACGCCTTGGGGTTGTCCGGGAAGAGCGTCAGGTAGTCGCCGTACACCTCGTTGGCGAAGGCGAACGTCTCGTCGTCACGCGTCTTTCGTGCCTCTTTGTGCCAGCTGACGGCCAGGTTGGAGAGGGTCCGCTCGGACAGCTCGCGCGCCTCCTCCAGCACCTTGCGGTCCTTGTCGTCCTTCACGGCGCCCGCCTCGCGGACCTCCTCGTACAGCTTCACGAGCTTGCGCACCTGCGCCACGGTGGCGGCCTTGTTCCCGGACCGCAGCACGCAGTCCACGATTCGCCCCTGCCAGAAAGGCGCCTCGGCGGCCCGCGGCTTCTTCTTGAGCAGGAGGCTGTAGAGCTGCGCCGCCTCCTTATCCTTGCCGTCGTCGTAGTAGAGGCCAGCCAGGGCCTGCAGCAGCTTGAAGCGGTCCTCCGCGTTGGGGGCCACCTCAGCGAAGTCCGCCTCCGCCGCCGTGGCCTCGCCCTCCCGCGCGAAGGCGCGCACGTAGTCCGCGCGGGCCTCCTTGGCGAGCGCCTGCTTGCTGCCCTTGCGCGCCGAGTCCGTCCCGCCGTCTCCCGCGGACAGGTCCACCACCTGCTTGAAGCGGGCCTTCGCCTCCTCGAACTCGGAGAGGTTGAAGAAGCACCACGCCTGCTTGTACAGCGCGTAGCCGTACACCTGGCTCTCCTTCAGGGCCGCCGCCTTGCCGTAGGCGTCCCGGGCCTTCTCCAGATACTCGCGCCGCCCCTTGGAGCTGTTGAAGTAGTACTCGCCGAGGGCCAGCTGGGCGTCCGCGTAGAACTTGCTCTTCTCGTACGTGGTGACCAGCCGGTTGAAGGCCACCAGCCCGGGCCGCTCGTCACCGGCCTCAAGCAGCGTGGTGCCCAAGTAGTAGAGGACCTCGTCCATCCGGTCGAACTTCTTGTACTGCTCCACCACCGTCCGGTAGGCCTTCGTGGAGCGCCCGAGGAACTTCTTGTACTGCTCGAGGTGCTGCTCCTTGCCCGCCCGCGCCCGGTCCATGCCCGCCTGGTCCTGCGCGTTCATGGCATTGAGGTAGTCGTCGTCCTTGCGGTTGGCCTCGTAGAACCAGAACTTGGCCTCCTCGTAGAAAAGTTCGCCGAAGCGGAAGTAGAGCGGGGCCCGCTCCGCCTCGTCCGCGGTGTCGATGATCTGCCGCAGCTGCTCCAGCTGCTCGCGCCGCTTGGACGCCACCTGCAACTGCACCCCCAGGCGGAACTCGTCGTACTTCAGCGTGGGGGCGGCCGGGCCGGTCTCATCCTTCCTCCGGCGGATGTCCCCGGCGAGCGAGGTGTCCGGCGCGGCGGAGGCCTCCTTCTTGCCGAGATCGGCATCCTTCAGGGGCTTGCGGGCGGTCTCCGCCGCCGCAGGCAGGCTGAGGGCGAGGAGGAGCAGGGTGAGCGTTCGCATGGATGTAGGGGGGATCATCAGCGGCGCGGCACTGTGGCGGGAACACCTACACGGGTCAACGGCCGGGTGCCCCGCTGTCACCCGGGCGTGCAAACGGCGCTACGCTCCGGCCTCTTCG
This sequence comes from Deltaproteobacteria bacterium, assembly GCA_016875515.1. Classification (GTDB taxonomy): domain Bacteria; phylum Myxococcota; class Myxococcia; order Myxococcales; family Myxococcaceae; genus VGRA01. The sequence continues at coordinate 3,166 of VGRA01000478.1, forward strand.
CCATGGGACTGCTGCCGGAAACCGCCACCTTCGAG
>VGRA01000479.1 GCA_016875515.1 Deltaproteobacteria bacterium
CAGCTCCAGCTCCGGCTCGTCCGCTTCGCCGGGATGCAGCGCCGCGTGCAGCGCGGAGAGCGCCGCGGCGGCCACCGAGGCCAGCTCCGCCTGGGACGCGAGCGCGTCCACCACCGGCTGGAAGGGCTCCCACTGCGCGGGGGCCGCGAGCACCTGCTCCACCGCGGCCCGGGTCAGCTCCCGCTTGCGGGCGCGGACGTCCACCAGCGTGGGCAACTGCGCGAGCGGGATGGGCTGGCGCGTCACCCGCTCCACGTTCTTGAGCAGCCGCTGCTCGCGCGGCTCCAGCAGCGTGAGCGCCACGCCGGCCTGCCCCGCGCGCCCGGTGCGGCCAATGCGGTGCACGTACACCTCGGGGGAGGTGGGCAGGTCGAAATTGATGACGTGGGACAGCTTCTCCACGTCCAGCCCGCGGGCGGCCACGTCGGTCGCCACCAGCAGCTCCAGCTTGTGGGACTTGAAGGCGCGCAGCACGCGCTCGCGGCTCTCCTGGGACAGGCCCCCGTGCAGTCCTGCCACGTCGTAGCCGCGCCCGGCGAGCAGCTCCGTCAGCCGCTCCACCTCCAGCCGCGTACGGCAGAAGAGGATGGCGCTGCGGGGGGACTCCAGGTCCAGGATGCGCCCCAGCGCCACCTCCTTCATCCCGCGCGGCACCACGTAGGCGGCCTGCCGGATGTTGGGCAGCGAGGAGGACTCCGCGGCGCGCGGCGCAATCCTCACCCGCGCCGGCGTCCGCAGGTGCGTCTCCGCCAGCGCGGCAATGCGCGGGGCCAGCGTGGCGGAGAAGAGTGCCACCTGCCGCTCCTCCGGCAGCGCGGACATGAGCGCGTCCAGGTCCTCGGCGAAGCCCAGGTCCAGCATCTCGTCCGCCTCGTCCAGCACCACGGTCCGCACCTTCTCCAGCTTCAGCGTGCGGCGCCGCACGTGGTCGAGCGCCCGCCCCGGCGTGGCAATGACCACGTCCACACCCTTGCGGAGCCGGCGCAGCTGCGCGGACATGTCCTGGCCGCCGTACACCGGCAGCACCGTCACGCCCAGCTGCTTGCCGTAGGAATGCACCGCCTCGGCCACCTGCACCGCCAGCTCGCGCGTGGGGCACACCACGAGCGCCGACGTCTCGAACGGCCCCGCCGCCCCCGGCTCCAGCCGGTGGAGCAGCGGGAGGGCGAAGGCGGCCGTCTTCCCGGTGCCGGTGGCGGCCTGCCCCAGCACGTCCCGCCCCTCCATCAGCGGCGGGATGGCCGCGCGCTGCACGGGGGTGGGCTCCTCGTATCCGAGCGCAGAGAGCGCGGTGAGCAGCTCGGGGCGCAGCCCGAGCGCGGGGAAACCTTCAGGCGAGGGGGCGGGGGTATCGGACATGGCTCAGAGCTCCGGGTCCGGGATGGACTCTTCCTCTTCCACGTCTGCGTCCAGCTCCTCCTCCGCGGCGGCGGGGGCGGGCCCTGGGCCGCCGTCAACGGGCAGCACGTACCACTGCCGTCCCTTCAGCTGCTGCAGCTTGAGCAGCCCCTCCTTCTCCAGCGCCTCCAGCAGGCGCGAGAAGGTGGAGAAGCCGTGGTCCCGCTCGTCGAAGTCGGGCTCCTTGCGGACGATGGTCTCCTTGATGAGCGAGGGGTTGAGCGGCCCCGTGGCGCGCGACAGCAGGGACTTCACCACGTCCCGCGCGAAGCCCGGCACCACCGCCGCGGGCTTCTTGTCCTTCCCGCCGCCGCTGCGCTCGGCCTGCCCGCCGCCGCGCGCCCGCTGCGTGGCCTTGTCCTTCTCCTGGCCACCGCCTCGCCCCCCGCGACCGCCGCCGCTCACCGGCAGGTACAGGAACTCGTCACAGGCGCGCACGAAGTACGGGGAGGTGGAGTCCTTGACCGCAATGCCAATCACCCGCCGGTCGTTCTCCCGCAGCTTGTTGGCGAGCGGGACGAAGTCGCTGTCGCCGGAGGCGATGACGAAGGTGTCAATGTGCTGCCGCGCGTAGTTCAGCTCCAGCGCGTCGATGACCAGGCGCATGTCCGCGGCGTTCTTGCCCGCGCTCGTGGAGGGCGGCACGTCCACCAACTCCACCCCCAGCGCGTGCAGCCCGGCCTTGGCCTCCCGGAAGCGGGACCAGTCCGCGTAGGCCCGCCGGAAGATGACCTTGCCCCGCTCGAGCAGCCGGTCCAGGGAGGGTTGCAGGTCGAACGCGGAGGGGGAGATGCCGGTGTTGGTGACCAGGTTCTCGAAGTCGATGAAGAGGGCGAGCCGGTGATCGTTGGGGTTGGCCATTGCCACCCTTGTGTCACGTTCCCGAGGCACGCACCAAGAAAGTCGGCCGCGCCGCGAGGGCCTCCTTCACCGGGAGCCCGGAGGCAGGGGGATGTCCACGGGGCCGCGGGGCAAACGGAATTCCGTGCAGCAGCGGACGGCCGGAGGCATCCATGGGCCCATGAGCGCTCCTGTCTCACTCGCCCCCATGGATGACCCCTCGTTCCTCGCCGCCCGCGAGGCGCTGTCCGGCATGTCCGCCGGGTGGTCATGGGTCACCTCGTCCCCGCTGGCGGCCACCACGGCGCTGGTGGCCTTCTTCGTCCTCGCCACCTGGCTGCTGCAGGTGACCACCGCCAACTACTCGTGGGTGGACCGGCTGTGGTCCATCGCGCCGCCGCTGTACGCGCTCGTCTACGCGGGGTGGAGCGGCGGGGATGCGCGGGTTTGGCTCATGGCAGTGCTCGTGACGCTGTGGGGAGCTCGCCTCACGTTCAACTTCGCTCGCAAGGGCGGGTACCACCCGAAGGAGGAGGACTACCGCTGGGCGGTGGTCCGTACCTGGCTCGCCGAGCATGATCCGCTCCACCCGCTCGGGCGGGCGCTGTTCAGCCTGCTGTTCATCTCCGTCTACCAGCTGGTGCTCATTGCGCTCTTCACCCTCCCCGCGCTGGACGTGGCGTGGCGGGCGCGGGGCACGCCGCTGACGCTGCTGGACGGCCTGCTGGCGCTGTTGTTCCTCGGCTTCTTGGCGCTGGAGACGGTGACGGACCAGCAGCAGTGGGACTTCCAGAAGGCCAAGCACGCCCTGACGCCGGAGCAGCGGCAAGCGGCGGGCGGCGACTTCGCGCGTGGGTTCCGCACCACGGGGCTCTTCGCGTACTCGCGCCACATGAACTTCTTCGCCGAGTTCATGCAGTGGTGGGTGTTCTACGGCTTCACCTGGACGGTGGGCGG
>VGRA01000480.1 GCA_016875515.1 Deltaproteobacteria bacterium
GGCCACCTCACAGCGAAATCCCGCTCATGGGCTGGAACATGCCGTTGGTGTAGGAGGTCTGCAGCCGCAGCGAGCGGGCCGGCAGCAGCGAGGTGGAGGTGGTCCGGCAGACGAAGCCGCCCGGGCAGGGGGTGAAGCAGGTGCTGCCCATGCCGCGGAAGACCGCCTCGCCCACGCTCCCCGCGGCCGCGTCATCCACCACCTCCAGCGGGACGCAGGTCTGCACCTCGATGCGGCGCGCGTTGAGGCAGACGGTGTACGTCTGGTTGTAGGGGCTCTGGGGCACCGGCAGCACCTCGAACGCAGGGCCCCCCATCATGCCGCGCACGTTGATGCCGGTGAACCGGCCGTCCGGGCCGCGGGGGCCGGTGTCCTGCGGGGAGCCCACCACGTTACAGGGCGAGCCGGGCGGTCCGGCGAAGCCGGCAATCTCCGAGAGCGCGGCGCCGTTGCGCGCGAAGATGCGGAAGGCGGGGGGATTGACGGTGTAGTCCGGGTAGATGACCCGCCCCGCGGCGTCCCGCGCGGCCCGCAGCAGCCCCTCCATCTCCTTGGCGGTTCGCTCGGCCGCCGCGGACTTGAGGTACGCGGAGCTCCCCGCCGCCACGCTCACCGTGAGCACGGCAATGACGGACAGCACGATGCCCAGCTCGAGCAGGGTGAACCCGCGCGCGCCCGGGCTCAGCGCGAGACGACGTTGAAGATGAAGTTGCCGGTCAGTCCGCATCCGTTGGCCTTGCACTCCGAGACGAGCGAGCTCTGCTCGAACTGCTTCTTCATGTCGTCACAGGTCTCCTGGTCAGGGACCTCCAGGCACACCCTCATGCAGGTGAAGCCGCCGCACTTGGCTGCCGCCACCGCGTTGCCCAACCCGCTGTCCGGCACCACCCCCACGCCCGAGTCGTTGGCGGTGGCCTGCGCCTTCCAGGGGGTCTTGATGTTCTCCGGGATGAGCCCCGAGGCCCGCAGCGCCGTCATGCTGAGCGCGGGGGGCGTGGTGGAGCCCGGGGTGCCGAAGCCGAGCCCCTTGAAATTGCGCTGGGCGTGCTGGCGCGACGCGTTGCGCACCGCCTGGATGAGGTCCCCGCCGGCCTTCTGCTTGGCGGAGTTGAGGTATCCGCGGGACAGCAGCACCACGGAGCTCATCACCGCGATGACGGAGATGACCACGCCCAACTCAATCAGGCTGAACCCGCGCGGCGGCCGGGCAAGGGGCGAACGGACGGACATGTCGGTACAGCCTACACCGGTACTGGCGCACCCGCCAAAGCCCGGTGTAATGTAAACGACGCTTCTTCACCGTCCCTTCATTTCCCGGAGACCCAAAGCCATGTCCGTCCGTTCGAACCGCATATCCCGCGCCTCGGAGCGCGGCTTCAGCCTCATCGAGCTCGGGATCGTGATCGCCGTCATCGCGGTGCTCGCGTCCGTTGTCATCGTGGGCCGCGGCTTCATCAACTCCTCGCGCACGGGCAAGGCGGCCGAGGCGCTCGCCACCATCCGCAAGGCCGGTGCCGTGTACACGGCCAACATGTCCGGCCCCTCCGTCAACAACGAGGTGGACGCGCTGCAGCGCCGCGACCTGCTGCCCAAGGCCCAGAACGACAACACGGGCGAGTGGACCATGGCCGGCTCCGGCACCACCGCTTTCAAGGTCACCAACATCCGCTTCGGCATGGTGGGCACCGGCAACGCGGCGGCCATCAACATTGCCACCCCGGAGCTGACCCAGGCCGAGGACCTGTTCAAGCTGGTGGTGGGTGATCCCAACTTCCTCAACGGCGGCGTGGTCGCCGGGGTGAACTGCCCCACCCGCACCGCCGTGCCGACGTCCCAGAACGTGACGGTCTGTTTCAAGCTGTAAGCCATCCCGGGGCGCCTCGGGGGGCGGTGTGACTTCCCGCGGCGGCTCCGTCCATGTGCCCCTGCCTGTGTGGAGGGGCCCCGTTGTCGCCGCAGGAGGTCCGCATGAACCGCCTTCGCTGGATGGGCGTTGCACCACTGCTCGTGGTGCTCGTCGCCGGATGCACCCGCACGGCCCCCGAGCCGGACGGGGGCACGCCGGCGAAGACATGCGAGGTGTCGGACTGCGCCCCCGGGCAGGTGTGCGGCGCGCTCGGCTGCCGCGACTGCCGGATGGACAAGGAATGCGGCGACGGCTCGCTCTGCTGCGCGGGCCGCTGCTCCACCGGCACCTGCTGCGTCAACACGGACTGCCCCGCCGGCCAGGCCTGCAAGGACGGCGCGTGCTCGGGCTGCTCGGCGGACTCGGACTGCGGCTCCGGGGAGCTGTGCTGCGGCAACCAGTGCACCAAGGGGGCCTGCTGCAACTCGCCCCAGACCCAGGACTGCGGCGGCGGCCCCTGCATCGACAGCGAGTGCAAGCAGTGCACGGACAACGCCGAGTGCGGCACCGGCGCCGTCTGCTGTGACGGGAAGTGCTACGCGGGCGACTGCTGCGTGGGCAGCGACCAGGCGTGCGGCCCCGGCGGCAAGTGCCTGGACTTCAGCTGCAAGAGCTGCTCGGTGGACGCGGACTGCGGCTCAGGCGCGCTGTGCTGTGGCGGCCGCTGCAAGCCGGGCGCGGAGTGCTGCAACGGCGGCGCCCAGTGCGGCTCCGGCGAGAGCTGCATCGTGGGGCAGTGCCGGGCCTGCACCGCGGACGGCGAGTGCAGCAGCGGCCAGAAGTGCTGCGGCGGCGCCTGCGTGGCCGGCAACTGCTGTGGCGCCGCGGACTGCCCGGACGGGCAGGCCTGCAACGCCCAGTTCACCTGCGAGGCGTGCGGCGTGGACGCGGACTGCGGCAACGGCGAGAAGTGCTGCGCCGGCCGCTGCGCCCTGGGCAACTGCTGCACCTCCGCGGACTGCGGCCAGGGCGGCCTGTGCACCAACAACACCTGCACCAACTGCGCAACGGACGCGGACTGCAGCGGCGGCCGCTGCTGCGGCGGGACGTGCCAGGCGGGGGCTGCCTGCTGCCAGAGCGCGGACTGCCCCAATGGCGCGCTCTGCCAGGGCGGGGTGTGCGGCGCCTGCACCACCAACGCGGACTGCGGCAACGGCAGCGTGTGCTGCGGCGGCGCCTGCCGCGCGGGGGCCTGCTGCCAGAACTCGGACTGCCCCGGCGCGAACGACGTCTGCGCCAACAACCAGTGTGTGCAGTGCTCCACGGACGCCCAGTGCGGCGCCG
>VGRA01000481.1 GCA_016875515.1 Deltaproteobacteria bacterium
GCGCGAGATGGCGAAGAAGGACGCGGTGAAGTCCGTGCAACGGCCGGTGGCGTTCATCCCGCTGCCCGAGGCGAAGTGAGGAGAGGGTAGACCATGGCCCCGGCAAAGAAACCCCAGTCGTACGACGCCTCCAACATCCAGGTGCTGGAGGGGCTCGAGCCCGTCCGCAAGCGGCCCGCCATGTACATCGGCGGGACGGACGGCACCGGCTACCACCACCTGCTGTGGGAGATCGTAGACAACTCGGTGGACGAGGTGATGAACGGCCACGCCACCCGGGTGGAGGTGGTGCTCCACAAGGATGGCCGCCGCGTCACGGTGGCGGACGACGGGCGCGGCATCCCCGTGGACGTGATGCCGAAGTACAAGAAGCCCGCGGTGGAAGTCATCCTCACCACGCTGCATTCGGGCGGGAAGTTCGAGGCTGGGAGCAACTACAAGCACTCGGGCGGCCTGCACGGCGTGGGCTCGTCCGTGGTCACCGCGCTCTCGTCCTCCATGGTGGTGGAGATCGTCCGGGACGGGAAGCGGTACAGCCAGGCCTTCTCCCGCGGCAAGGTGCAGGGGGGGCTGAAGACGCTGGGAAACGCGCGCGGCCACGGCACCACCATCACGTTCGAGCCGGACGAGGAGATCTTCGGCGTCAACAAGGCGAAGTTCGACGTGGAGACCATCCGCGAGCGGCTGGAGTCCCGCAGCTACCTCCACAAGGGCATGGAGGTGATCTTCCGGAACGAGACCCAGTCCCCGGCGAAGGAGGAGACCTTCAAGCACGACGGGGGCATCAGCGAGTACCTCCCGCGGCTGGTGCAGGAACGGGGCAAGGCGGTGGTGCCCTCCAACGTGAACGGCCACGCCCGGTTTGATCTCACCCGCGACGAGCCCATCCGCATGGAACTGTCGCTGGCGTGGACGGAGGGGACGGACGAGTACGTCAAGTCCTACGTCAACGGCATCCCCACGCAGAACGGCGGCACGCACGAGAACGGGCTGAAGGCCGCGGTGGTGAAGGCGGTCCGCAACTACATCGAGACGCATGATCTCACCCCCAAGGGGGTGAGCCTCACCGCGGAGGACATCCGCGAGGGGGTGGTGGCGGTGCTGTCGGCCTACGTCATGGAGCCGCAGTTCCAGGGCCAGACGAAGGGCCGCCTCAACAACCCGGAGGTGCAGGGGCAGGTGGACAACGCGGTGCGCCCCGCGCTGGAGAAGTGGCTCAACGACAACAAGACGGTGGCGGAAGCGGTGGTGGCGCGGATCATCCTCGCCGCGCGGGCCCGCGAGGCGAGCCGCGCCGCCAGCCAGGCGGTGAGCCGCAAGTCCGCGGTGAGCCACAAGCTGAACCTCCCCGGCAAGCTGGCGGACTGCTCGGCGTCGGACCCGTCCGAGTCGGAGCTCTTCATCGTGGAGGGTGACTCCGCCGGTGGCTCGGCCAAGCAGGGACGGGACCGGCGCACGCAGGCCATCCTCCCTCTGCGCGGCAAGGTGCTGAACGCCGAGCAGGCCTCCACGGACAAGGTGACGGGGAACAAGGAACTGCAGGACATCGTCTCGGCGCTGGGGTGCGGGATTGGCCCGGAACTGGATTTCGCCCGCCTGCGCTACGGCAAGGTGTTCCTGCTGATGGACGCGGACAGCGACGGTCACCACATTGCCACGCTTCTGCTCACGTTCTTCTACCGGCACCTGCGGCCGCTCATCGAGCGCGGGGTGGTGCACCTGGCCATGCCGCCGCTGTACCGCATTGACGTGGGCAAGGAGACCCACTGGGCGCTGGACGACGCGCACCGGGAGAAGATCCTGAAGGAGCGGGTGAAGGGGAACGCGCGGCCCAACATCATGCGCTTCAAGGGGCTGGGGGAGATGACCCCGGACGAGCTCAAGATGACCACGCTGGACCCGAAGAAGCGCCAGTCCCTGCGGGTCACCATTGACGACGCGCTCGCCACGGACCGCACCATCAACGACCTGCTCGGCAAGGACGTCTCCGCGCGCTTCCGCTTCATCATGGACCGGGCGCGCGAGGTGCAGGGCGAGGAGCTGGACGTCTGACCGCGGAGCTGCGGGCCTTGCTCCGGCTGGCCGTGCCCCTGTGCGCGGCCCAGCTGGGGATGCAGCTGATGACGCTGGTGGACGTGGCGGTGGTGGGGCGGCTCGGGGCCGTCCCGCTGGCCGCCGTGGGGCTCGCCTCCGGCCTGTACCTGTGCCTGTTCGTGCTGGGCATGGGGGTGATGATGGGGTTGGAGCCGCTGCTCTCCCAGGCGGTGGGGGCGGGCCAGCCGCTGCGCGCGCGGCAGCTGTACTGGCAGGGCGTGGCGCTCGCGGGGGCCATCACCCTGGCGCTTACGCCGGTGGCGCTGCTGCTGCCGTTGCCGCTCACGGTATTCGGCATCGAGCCGGAGGTGGCGCGGGGGGCGCGGGACTACCTGTGGATCCGCCACCTCGGCACCTTCCCGTCGCTGCTGCTGCTGGGGGCGCGCGGCTACCTGCAGGCGCTGGGAACAACGCGCCCGTTCATTCTGGCCGCGGTGGTGGCCAACGTCCTCAACGTGGGGGCGGTGGTGCTCTTCGTCTTCGGCGGAGAGGTGCTGCCGGCCTGGTGCGGCCCGCTGCGAGGCTGGCCGGCGTGGGGCGTGGGCGGTGCGGCGGTGGCCACGGTGCTGGCCACGGGGGGCCAGCTGGCGGTGCTGCTTCCCGCCGTGAAGGCCCTGAAGGTGGACGGTTGGACGGCGGCGCTCCGGCGGCCGGACCGCCCTTCGCTCGCACGTGCGCTGCAGGTGGGCCTGCCGGTGGGGCTGCAGCTGTTCGCCGAGGTGGTCATCTTCGCGCTCGCCGGGGTGCTGGCGGGCCGGATGGGCGCCACCGCCGCCGCCACGCACCAGCTGGCCATCACGCTCGCCTCCGCCTCCTTCATGGTGGCGGTGGGGCTGGGCGGCGCGGGCTCGGTGCGCGTGGGGCTGGCGGTGGGGGCCGGGGACGGCGCGGGGGCACGGCGGGCCGGCGTCGTGGCGCTCGGCGTGGCGGGGGCGTTCATGGCCGGCGCGGCGGTGGGCTTCTGGCTCTTCCCCCGGCCGCTCGCGTGGCTGTTGACGGACGACGCGGCGTTGGTGGAGGCGGCGCTGCCGCTGCTCGCCGTCACCGCCGCCTTCCAGGTGTCAGACGGGCTGCAGGCCGTGGGGAGCGCG
>VGRA01000482.1 GCA_016875515.1 Deltaproteobacteria bacterium
GGGCCTGGAGCTCCTCCGCGGACAGGCGGAACACCGGCGCCAGCCGCGCCACGGCGGCCTGCAGCGCCGCGGCGCCGTCCAACCGTCCCGCGGACAGCTCCCCCCGCACGAAGGACGGCACGCCCCCCGGATGCAGCGCCACCACCTCGGCCCGCGGCAGCGCCCGCAGCGCCTGCTGGATGTCACCCGGCACGGACTGCAACACGTCCGCGCCCGGCTCCTCCACCCAGGCCTCCTGCCCCGCACATCCAACCCACAAGGACAATCCAGCGGCAGCCAACAAGCGACGCATGGGGAACCTCCCGGTCCGGCGGTGTGGTTCGGCGGACATCCCCTTGAGCGATTTCCGGGCCAGCCCGTAAGTCCTTGTTTCCTGGATGTTTGAGCAAGCGCTTTACACCCTGCCGAATTCCGGACAGCAGTCCGGATTTTGTAGCCTTTCGTTGCAGGAGTAGCCTTGAAATACAGTCCTTTCAGCACCTTGCGAAGCGCAAGGGATTGTCCAAATCCACGACAGTCCCCGCGCGCAAACAACAAGGCCGCCCCCCGGCGTGGGAGGCGGCCCTGTGGCGTAGAGCCGGCAAAGGACTACGGGAACTCGGTCCGGCCGTGCTGCCGGCGCTGGAAGGCGGGGCGGTCCAGGTCCTCCTCGCTGGGCTCGTCCTGGAAGGCCGGGTAGCGGCCGGTGATGGGGCGAAACTCCCCGGAGTTGGTGCGCGTGAGCGGCCGGGTGACCAGCGTGGCGGGCTCCTCGCGCGGCGAGGTGACCGGCCCGGTGGTGCCCAGCGAGAGCTGCGAAGGGCTGCCCCCCTGGTGTCCACCGCGGTGGGAGGGCGGGATCACCGGGTGCGGGGCGGCGTGCGACGCAGCGCGTGCGCGCCGGGAGTCCCGGTTCACGAAGCCCGTGGCCACGAGGGTGACCTTGATCTCGTTGTCGTACTTGTCGTCCACCACGGAGCCGAAGATGATCTCCGCGTCCGAGTCCGCCGCGTCGTGAACGAGCGTCATCGCCTCGTTCACCTCCTGGATGGTGAGATCGCGCCCGCCGGTGATGTTGACGAGCAGCCCGGTGGCCCCGTCAATGGTGACCTCCTCGAGCAGCGGGCTGGCAATGGCCTGCTGCACCGCCTTCAGCGCCCGGTTCTCCCCGGAGGCGCGCCCGGTGCCCATCAGCGCCAGGCCCTTGTCCCGCATGATGGTGCTCACGTCCGCGAAGTCCACGTTGATGACGCCGTGGTACTGCACCAGGTCGCTGATGCCGCCCACCGCGTTGAGCAGCACCTCGTCCGCGCGCTTGAAGCTCTCCAGCAGCAGCATGGGCTTCTCGGAGAGCGTCAGCAGCTTCTGGTTGGGCACCGTGATCAGCGTGTCCACCGCGGCGCGCAGCTCCACGATGCCGGCCTCCGCCAGCTTGCGACGCTTGCTGCCCTCGAAGAGGAACGGCTTGGTCACCACTCCCACGGTGAGGCACCCCAGGCTCCGCGCAATGTCCGCGATGACCGGCGCCGCCCCCGTGCCCGTCCCGCCGCCCATGCCCGCGGTGACGAACACCATGTCCGCCCCCTCGAGCGCGCGGGTGATGGCCTCTCGGCTCTCCATGGCCGCCTCGCGCCCCACGTCCGGGTTGGCCCCGGCCCCGAGGCCCCGCGTCTTCTCCGAGCCGATCTGCAGCTTGGTGGGCGCCAGGTTCGCGGCCAGCGCCTGGATGTCCGTGTTGGCAGCGATGAAGTCCACCCGCTCCAGCCCGGCCGCGATCATGGTGTTGACCGCGTTGCAGCCCGCGCCCCCCACCCCCACCACCCGGATCTTCGCCGTGTGCTTGCTCGTCTCGTCGTAAGGGATCATCTGGTCTCCTCGGGGCCGGGCCCGGGTTCTAGAACATGGAGGACAGCAGCTCGCGCAGGCGGTCGGTGATGCTCGCGCTCTTCTCGCCCACCTCGCCCTTGTTGTTGGCGCCGTACACCACCAGCCCCACCGCGGTGGCGTACATGGGACTCTTCACCACGTCCACGAGGCCCCCCACGCCGCGTGGCAGCCCGCGCCGCACCGGCACGCCGAGGATCTCCTCGGCCACCTCGGGCATGCCCTGCAGCAGCGTGGCGCCGCCGGTGATCACCACCCCGGAGGCCAGCTGGTCCGCGTAGCCGCAGCGCTGGATCTCCCGCTGCACCAGCTGGAAGATCTCCTCCACCCGCGGCTCCAGGATCTCGCAGAGGATCTGCTTGCCCAGCGTCCGCGCCGGGCGCCCGCCCACGCTCGGGATCTCCACCATCTCGTCCTTACCCACCATAGTGGACAGGCAGCAGCCGTGCCTCTGCTTCAGCTTCTCCGCCTCGTACGAGGGCGTGCGCAGCCCCACCGCCAGGTCGTCCGTCAGGTTGTTCCCGCCCAGCGCCAGCACGGCGGTGTGGACGATGCTGCCGCCGGAGAAGACGGCGATGTCCGTGGTGCCGCCGCCAATGTCCACGAGGCACACGCCCAGTTCCTTCTCGTCGTCGCTCAGCACCGCCACGGAGGAGGCCAGCGGCTGCAGGACGATGTCCGTCACGTTGAGGCCGGTCCGGTTGGCGCACGTGATGATGTTCTGCGCCGAGGAGACCGCGCCGGTGACGATGTGCACCTTCGCCTCCAGCCGCACCCCCGCCATCCCGAGCGGCTCCTTGATACCGCCCTGGTCGTCGATGATGAACTCCTGCGGCAGCACGTGGATGACCTCGCGGTCCAGCGGGATGGCCACGGCCTTCGCCGCGTCGATGACGCGGTCGATGTCCGCCTGCCGGACCTCCTTGTCCTTCACCGCCACGATGCCTTGGCTGTTGAAGCCCTTGATGTGGCCGCCGGCAATGCCCGTGTAGACGTTGGAGATGTCGCACCCGGCCATCAACTCCGCCTCCTCCATGGCGTGGCGGATGGAGTTCACCGTGGCCTCGATGTTGACTACCACGCCCTTGCGAAGCCCCTTCGACGGGTGCGTCCCGATGCCAATGATGTCCAGGCCGTTCTCGGTCTGCTCCCCCACGATCGCGCAGATCTTCGTGGTCCCGATGTCCAGCCCGACGATGACGTCCCCGTTCTTCTGCTTCGCCATGTGATGCCTCCCCTCGCCCTCGCGGGCATTCCTCAGCGCGCCCCGGCCGTCCGCTCGGACGCCGGCGCCGTCAACTTGAGCGTGACCCACCCA
>VGRA01000483.1 GCA_016875515.1 Deltaproteobacteria bacterium
AGGGCGTCAAGGCCCGCCGTCGTCGGAACCGGATCTTGAAGTTGGCCAAGGGGTACCGTGGCCGTCGGAAGAACTGCTACAAGCGGGCCAACCAGGCGGTGGAGCGCGCGCTGGACTACTCCAGCCGTGACCTGCAGCGGAAGAAGCGGGACTTCCGGTCCCTTTGGATCGTCCGCATCAACGCGGCGGCCCGGATGGTGGGGCTGTCCTACAGCAAGCTGATCGCCGGTCTGGCGAAGGCGCAGGTTGCCATTGACCGCAAGGTGTTGGCGGACCTGGCGGTGGCGGACCCGGCCGGGTTCGCGGCCGTTGCGGCGGTGGCGAAGGCGGCGTAAGCCCCAAGGCAAGGCATTACCGGGTGGGCCGCCTCGTCCCCGCGACGGGCGGCCCTCTTCCTTTTTCTACCGCCGGGCGCAAGGGCCGTGGGCGGGCAGGAGCACACCCATGCAGGAGAAGTTGGCGGCGCTGGCCAGCGAGGCGAGACAGGAGATGGGGCGGGCGGACAGCCCCGAGGCCGTGGAGGCGCTGCGGGTGAAGTACCTGGGCAAGAAGGGGCTGCTGGCCGGGGTGCTGGGCGGGATGGGAAAGCTACCACCGGACGAGCGGCGGGGGCTGGGCGAGGTGGCCAACCGGGTGAAGGCGGAGCTGGAGGGGCTGCTCGCCGAGGCGGTGGCGCGCGCGGAGGAGGCGGCGCTGCAGGCGGAGCTGTCCGGGACGGCGGTGGACGTGACGCTGCCGGGCAGGGTGCTGCGCCCCGGCCGGCGCCACCCCGTTAGCCGGACCATGGAGGAGATCACCCAGGTGTTTCGGCGCCTGGGCTTCGAGGTGGCGGCGGGGCCGGAGATCGAGTTGGACTTCTACAACTTCGAGGCGCTGAACCTGCCGAAGGATCACCCTGCGCGTGACATGCAGGACACCTTCTATGTGGACAGCCGGTGGCTGGCGGCGCCCCCGTCCGGTCCGGTGCTGCTGCGGACGCACACCTCGCCCGTGCAAGTCCGTTCCATGCTGTCCAGCCGTCCCCCGGTGCGGGTCATCTGCCCGGGGCGGGTGTACCGGCGGGACTCGGACGTGACGCACACGCCCATGTTCCACCAGGTGGAGGGGCTGCTCGTGGACGTGGACGTCTCCTTCGCGGAGCTGAAGGGGACGCTGGACGCGTTCGTCAAGGCGTTCTTCGGAGCGGCCACGCAGGTGCGCCTGCGGCCCTCCTTCTTCCCGTTCACCGAGCCCTCCGCGGAGGTGGACATCACCTGCACGGCCTGCGGCGGGAAGGGGTGTCGCATCTGCAAGCAGACCGGGTGGCTGGAGGTGCTCGGGGCGGGCATGGTGCATCCCAACGTGCTGACGGCGGGGGGCGTGGACGCCTCGCGCTACACCGGTTTCGCGTTTGGCCTGGGGGTGGAGCGGATCACCATGCTCCGCTACGGGCTGGACGACCTGCGCAGCCTCTTCGAGAACGATCCGCGCTTCCTCGAGCAGTTCTAGGGCACACCCATGAAGATCTCGACCGACTGGCTCTCTGACTACGTGGAGCTCCCTCCCACGGTTCCCATGCTCGCCCGGCGCCTGACGCTGGCGGGGCTGGAGGTGGAAAGCGTGGACTCGCCGGAGCTGAGGCTCAGGGGCGTGGTGGTGGGGCGGATTCTGGAGTCCGCGCAGCACCCCAACGCGGACAAGCTGTCCGTGACGCGGGTGGAGGTGGGGGCAGACGCGCCACTGCAGATCGTCTGCGGGGCGAAGAACTACAAGGTGGGGGACCGCGTCCCGGTTGCCACGGTGGGGACGGTGCTGCCCGGGGGGCTGGAGATCAAGCGGGCGGCGCTGCGTGGCGTGGACAGCGCGGGGATGCTCTGCTCAGCGAAGGAACTGGGGCTGTCCGAGGAGAGCGAGGGGCTGCTCATCCTCGCAGGCGACCTGAAGGAGGGGACGCCCATCCACGTGGCCCTGGGGCTCAAGGGGGCGGTGCTGGAGCTGAACGTGACGCCCAACCGGGCGGACGCGTTGAGCCACCTCGGGGTGGCGCGCGAGGTGTCTGCGCTGAACGGCAACCCGTTGAAGCGCCCGGCGGCGACCCTTTCAGAGTCCGGCGTGCGCGCCGCGGACAAGGTGAAGATCCGCGTGGAGGACGCCGAGCGCTGCCCGCGGTACATGGCGCGCGTGGTGGAGGGGGTGAAGGTGGGTCCCTCGCCGGCGTGGATGCAGAAGCGGCTCTCCGACTGCGGGGTGCGGCCCATCAGCAGCGTGGTGGACGTGACCAATTACGTGCTCCTCGAGTACGGCCAGCCGCTGCACGCGTTTGACCTGGACAAGGTGGCGGGTGCGGAGATCGTGGTGCGCCGGGCTCGGGCGGGCGAGACGCTGATCACGCTGGACGGCAAGGAGCGGGTGCTGGACGCGGACGACCTGCTCATCTGCGACCGGGACCGGCCACAGGTGCTGGCGGGGGTGATGGGCGGGCAGGACAGCGAGGTGTCCGGGGGGACGACGCGGGTGCTGCTGGAGGCCGCCCACTTCCAGCCCTCCGGCGTGCGGCGGGCGAGCAAGCGGCACGGGCTGCACAGCGAGTCCTCGCACCGCTTCGAGCGGGGAACGGACGTGACGGCGCTCCCGGAGGTGCTGGCGCGGGCGGCGGCGCTGCTGCAGCAGGTGGCAGGCGGGACGGTGCTCTCGGGCGCTGTGGACAGCTACCCGAACCCGGTGGAGCCGCGGAAGGTGACGCTGCGGTATGCGCGGGTGAGCCGGCTGCTGGGGGCGGAGGTGGCGGCGGACCAGTCCCGGGGGATCCTGGAGAAGCTGGGGTTCGAGCGGGTGACGGACTCGGCGGAGCAGGGGGTGTACCGGGTGCCGGGGTTCCGCGTGGACGTGGAGCGCGAAGAGGACCTGGTGGAGGAGATTGCCCGGGTGCGCGGCTACGACACCTTCCCGGCGGCGCTGCCGCGCGGGGCGTCTACGTTCGTGCCCGAGTCAAAGGCCATGGAGGCGGAGCGGCGGCTGCGCGCGGCGTTGTCCGGGGCGGGGTTCGACGAGGTGGTGAACTACTCGTTCGTGGCGCCGGAGGAACTGGAGAAGCTGGACGCGCCGCGGCCGGCCATTGCGCTCTTGAACCCTCTCTCGGTGGAGCAGTCCGTGATGCGGACGAGCCTCTTCCCGGGGCTGCTGCGCAA
>VGRA01000484.1 GCA_016875515.1 Deltaproteobacteria bacterium
ACCACCTCGCCCACGGTGCGCGCCGGGGCGCCGAAGCCCTCTCCCTCGAACACCGTCCCGTCCGCCAGCGCCAGCACTGCCCGCTTCATCCCTGTCTGCCTTTCCGGGCCCGCGCGAAGACGCGCCGCCCCTCCACCCACGTCTGGACCACGCGCCCCGTCATCTCCATTCCCTGGAACGGGGTGTTGCGGCTCTTCGACTCGAACGCGGCGGCGTCCACCGTCCACCGCTCGTCCGGGTCCACCAGCGTCACGTCCGCGGCCGCCCCCACCCCCAGGTGGCCGGCAGGCAGGCCGAAGCAGCGGGCGGGGCCTGCCGTCAGCACCTCCACCGCCCGCAGCAGCGGCAGCGTCCCCTGGCGCGCCAGCGCCAGCGTCAGCGGCAGCGCAGTCTCCAGCCCCACAACGCCGTTCATGGCGCGGGAGAACTCCACCTGCTTGTCCAGCACGCCGTGGGGAGCGTGATCCGTGGCCACCGCGTCCAGCGTGCCGTCTGCCAGCCCCTCGCGCAGCGCGGCAACGTCCCGGTCCAGCCGCAGCGGCGGGTTCATGCGGGCGTGGGTGTCGTACCCCTCCACGGCCGCGTCCGTCAGGGAGAAGTGGTGCGGGGCCACCTCCGCCGTCACCGGCAGGCCCCGGCGGCGCGCCTCGCGGATCAGCCTCACGCTGGCCTCGCAGGAGACGTGGGCCACGTGGAGGCGGGCGCGCTGCACCTCCTCCAGCATTACCAGGTCCCGGGCCACCATGGCCACCTCCGCGGAAGCGGGGATGCCCCGCAGGCCCAGGCGGGAGGCGCGCAGCCCTTCCGTCATCACCCCGCCGGCAGACAGCGTGAGGTCCTCCTCGTGGACCATCACCGGCAAGCCGAACTGGCAGGACCACTGGAGCGCCCGCCGCATGATGCCGGCGCTCATCACCGGCCGCCCGTCGTCCGTGATGCAGACGCACCCGGCCGCCTGCAGCGCGCCGAAGTCGGTCAGCTCCTCGCCCTTGAGCCCGCGGGTGATGGCCCCCGCGGGGAGCACCCGGCACAGCCCCGCCTCGCGGGCGCGCTGCAGCACAAAGGCGGTGACGCCCGGGGCGTCGTTCACCGGCCGGGTGTTGGGCATGGCCACCACCGTGGTGAAGCCGCCGGCCACCGCGGCGCGGCTGCCGGTGAGGATGGTCTCCTTCCCCTCCTCGCCCGGCTCGCGCAGGTGGACGTGGAGGTCCACCAGGCCCGGGAGGACCCACAGGCCAGACGCGTCCACCACCTCCGCACCGGGGGGCACCGTGAGGGAGGGCGCCACCGCGGCCACGCGCCCGTCCTGCACCCGCACGTCCCGCACCCCGTCCACGCCGTGCCGCGGATCCAGCAAACGCCCTCCCCTGAAGAGCAACCCGCCGCTCATGCG
This sequence comes from Deltaproteobacteria bacterium, assembly GCA_016875515.1. Classification (GTDB taxonomy): domain Bacteria; phylum Myxococcota; class Myxococcia; order Myxococcales; family Myxococcaceae; genus VGRA01. The sequence goes on from VGRA01000484.1 coordinate 1,394, forward strand.
CAGGCCCTCTCCAGGACGGCCATGCGAACCGGGATCCCGTTGGCCACCTGCTGAAGCACGAGGCTGCGCGGACCGTCAGCCACCTCGGGGGCAAGCTCCACGCCGCGGTTGATGGGGCCGGGGTGCATCACCACCGCGTCCGGCTTCATCCGCGCCGCGCGGGCCGCGGTCAGGCCGAACCGCCGCGCGTACTCACCGGCGGACGGAAAGAAGGCCTCGGCCATGCGCTCGAGCTGCACGCGCAGGAGCATCACCGCGTCCGCGTCCTCCAGCACCTCGTCCAGGGCGTGCCGCGTCTCGCAGAGCGCGTCGAACCCAGCGGGCATCAATGTGGGCGGCGCGCACAGCACCACGCGCGCGCCGAGCGTCCTGAGGGCGTGGAGGTTGGAGCGCGCCACGCGGCTGTGCAGGACGTCGCCGCAGATGACCACCGTCCGGCCGTCCAGGCGCCCCCAGCGCTCGAGCAGGGTGAAGGCGTCCAGCAGCCCCTGCGACGGGTGCTCGTGCGTGCCGTCCCCGGCGTTGACCACCGGGACGTCCACTGCCTGAGCGGCCAGTTGCGCGCAGCCGCTCGCGGTGTGGCGGACAACCAGCGCGGCCACGCCGAGCGCGGACACGTTCCGCACCGTGTCCAGGAAGGTCTCCCCCTTGCTGGTGGAGGAGCCGCGCGCTGTCCAGTTGAGGACCTCGGCCCCCAGCAGCTTGGCCGCCATCTCGAAGGACGAGCGCGTCCGGGTGGAGTCCTCGAAGAACATGTTGGCGACGAAGCGCCCGCCGAGTACGGGCTTGAGCGTCCCGTCCCCCATGGCCCGCTTCCACTCGGCCGCGCGGGCGAGCAGGTGCTCCAGCGCCGGGCGGGATATTCCTTCCAGCCCCAGCAGGCTCCGTCCCACGCTCGCAACGACCGTCATGGGCAGAGGCGGATAGCAGCCGCTGATCGCACGCGTCAAGGGCGCGCAGGGCTCGTCCCTGTTCAACGGACGGGCCGGAACAGCCGCTCGGTGTTGAAGCCGGTACCGCCAAAAAGCCCGCTCAGAAGCCCGCCGTGGCCGAGCGCGAGCCAGGTGACCATGGCCTTGCCCTTGATGTGCCCAAGCGGCACGAATGAGAGGTGCTCCACCATGCCGGGGTACTCGCCCAGGCCGAAGCGGCTGTCGGAGCTGTTGTCCCGGTTGTCCCCGAGCACGAAGACGGTACCGGCGGGGACGGTGAAGGCCTCCCCGCCATTGTACGAGCGGTCGGTTTCCACCTCGTCCTGCAGCAGGGCGTGGCGATGGCCGGACAGGTCCTCCTCGAACAGGGCTGCCTGCCGCTCGTGCCAGGTGCCGCTCCGGTAGTCCTGGTCCATGTACCGGTGCCGTGCGTCCACCAGCCGGCGCGGCATGGCCTGGCCATTGATGAAGACCACGTCGTGGCGGATGGCCACCGAGTCACCGCCCACCGCCACCACCCGCTTGACGAAGTCCTTGGACGGGTTGAGCGGGTTCTCGAAGACGATCACGTCCCCGCGCACGGGGGCGCGGACGACCTGGAAGGGCACCCGGTTCACCCACGGGATCCGCACGCCGTAGATGAACTTGTTGACGAAGATCTGGTCGCCGATCTGCAGCGTGGGGATCATGGACCCGGACGGGATCTTGAACGGCTCGATGGCCACCGTGCGGATGGCCATGGCGATGGCGAACGCCCGGCCGAACCCAAGGAGGAACTCCACGGTGGAGTTGCGGCGGAAGGTGGCGAAGTGCTTGTCCACCA
>VGRA01000485.1 GCA_016875515.1 Deltaproteobacteria bacterium
CCCCGCCGGCAGACAGCGCGGCTGCCGCCTCGCCCAGCCCACCCAGCGTCACCGCCCGGTGCGGGTGCAGGGCGGCGTCCCACCCCGGCGCCTGCGCGAGCGTCTCCCGGCAGAGCGCCTGGGTGGACTCGGGGCTCATTCGCCGGGAGCGGAGCATGGCTCTTCGGACGGACGGTTGGCCTCGGTATTCAGCGCGTCACACCAGGCGCCGAGCACGGCGATGGCCTCGGGCGAGGGCTCGCGGTTGTGCCGGCCGAGGAACTGCCCCGGCTCGGGGTCGTCGGTCGGGGCGAGCAGCTCCAGGGTGAGCCGCTCGTCCCCCACGCGCAGCGAGTGGAGGAAGCGTTTCGCCGCCGCGGCGTTCTCGAGCAGCGAGGCCACGCAGTGGCCCATCTCCTCCCCCTCGCGCTTGAGCTCAGAGGCGCGCAACAGCGGCCGGAAGGAGAAGGTCGGCCCCTCGTACGGCTCGAGAAAGGCGGGCAGCGCCAGGTCCATGCTGCCGTCCGGCTGCGGCAGGGCCAGGTGCGGGTACTGCACGGCGAGTCGCCGCACGCGGGCGTCCCAGCCGCCGTCCCGGGCGTGCCGCCCGTGTTCGAAGTGCCAGCGGACTTGGGCGTTGTGGACCTCGTGGCCGTTGCTGTGGCGGTGCAGCTGTCGGCGCGCCCCGCGCACCCAGTCCCACAGGTCGTCCACGCCGTCGGACGCGCGACCGATGTGTGCCTGCGCATGGCGCGAGAGCCAGGCCACCATCCCCCGCTGCAGCACGGGGTCCTCCTCCGAGCGGAAGAGGGTGACGGGCCGGGACTTCAGCATCTCGAACCAGCGCAGCTGGTCCCGGGTGTCCCGCGTGGGAACGTCCTCCGGGGCGAAGGCGAGCGGGGCGGGGCGCCACAGCAGGTCCAGGGGAACGGAGGCCTGGGCCCGGCGCAGCAGGGTGAGCTGCCGGGCCATGCCGCGGCGGGCCTCTTCCGAGTCCACGGGCGGCTGCAGCCCCTGGCCCACCATCCAGCGTCCCCGGCGCGCGCCGTGGTCCCACCAGTCCCTCAGCAGCGGGGCGGCGGCGGCGCGCAGCGGCGTGCCGGCGACGACGTCCTCAAAGAAGCGCAGCGCGGCCCGGGCCCCGGTGCGGTCCGCCCTTCGGGCATGGGCGAGCGCCAGGCCGAACAGCCCGGGGCAGGCCGTTGCGAGCTGGCGGATGCGGCCGGTGGCATCCGAGGCCATGGCCCGGTAGGCGGCCCAGTGGGCGGCGGGGTCGAACCGGCGGGTCTCCGCTACCAGCGCGGCATCCAGGGAGTCCGAGAGTCCTTGGAGCGCGTCCGTGAGGGCGCGCCGGGCGGTGGTTGCCAGCGGACCGGCCGCCGCCGCGGGGGTGTGACGCCGGAGAATCCGCTCCGCGCTGTTCCACAGCGAGCGCGGCCCCTCGGCGCGCACGCTGTAGCCCCACAGGGCACCGCGCATGGACCACGGCATCCAACGGTGGGCCACCGGGGGGCCACCGGGGCGGGCATCCAGCGTCAGCGTGCGCGCTCGCCTACCGGGCCGTTCCAGGCGCAGCGCCACGAGCCCCCGTGCCGAGGTGATGTGCAGCGTGCACCCACCGCCGAGTGGGAAGGACGCATGTTGCGGCAAGGTCCCGGGAACGGGCTTCAGCGCGGGTGGCTGCGGATGCGGGGGAGTTGTGTCCATGGAATGTCCTTGCGGGCCGTGCGTGCTCAGAACGGCACTTCCGGCAAGTCCTGCTCGAAGTACTCCGGTGGCGGCTCGCCGGGCGGCGGGGCCGCCCCCAGGCGCAGCCCGAGCGAGGTGCTGGTACGCGCCCACCAGTCGTGGATGAGTGCAGTGGCCTCTGGCGTGGGGGCGCGGTTGGTGTGCCCCAGGAAGCGGCCGAGCGCCGAGTGGCCGGCTGCATCCCGGTGGACCTGCACCGTCAGCCGCATCCCGGCCGCCTCGGCGCTGAAGAACCAGGCGCGCCCGCGGGCTGCCACCGCGAGGTAACCCGCCACGCAGTGGTTCATCTCCCGCCCCTCGTCCTGCAACTGGGAGGCGCGCAGCAGCGGCGTCACCCGCAGCCCGGGCGAGCAGGTGCCCGGGACGGGGTTGGGCAGGCGCAGGTCCGCCGGGGCGCCCGGTTTCCCGAGCCGCTGGACGGGGAGCTCCGCCGCCAGCGCTGCGAGCACCACCTCGAAAGGGGCGTTGACCAGCTCGGGGGGGGCCAGCACCGGCCCGGGCGGCGGCTGGCCCGCCCGGACGCGGGCGTGCTGGTCCATCTCCCGTTGCAACCGCTCCACCGCGAGCCTGCGCGGGGTGGCGCGCCCCACGGCCCGCACGTGGTCGAACAGGCTGGCGGCGGTGGCGTGCTTGAGCTGGGACACCTCCACTGCATGGGCGGAGAGCCAGCGGACGAAGCTGCGCTGGAGCGCGAGGTCCACGTCCGGCCACTCCGCCGTGAAGGCCACCCAGCGCTTCATGGCCTTGAACCAGCGCACCTGCGCGCGCGGCGTACGGGGGATGTCCTCCGGCACCAGCTCCAGCGGGGGCGGCAGCCACAGGAGCCCCCCGCCCACCTGGGGCAGCGCGCGGCGGAGCAGCAGCTGCTGCTCGCGGACGCGGCGGGCGCGCGCCTCTCCGGGGAGCGCGGCCAGGGCGGCGAGGGTGTCCGGCCGGAGACCGAAGCGGCCGCGGCGCACGGGGCGCCTCCGCCCGCGGGCGCCGAAGAGGGACCAGTCCTCGAGCAGCGGGGCAAGTGCGCGCTGCAGCGGCGTCCCCCGCACCACCTCCTCCCGGAAGGCCTGCGCGGCGGCCAGCCCCTGCGCATCCGAGTCCGAGGCGTGCGTCAGCGCGAAGGAGAGGACGCCCGGGACGGCGCGGGCCAGCTGCCCCACGCGGCCGGTGGTGTCCGTGGCCACCGCCTCGTAGACGGGCCAGCGCATGGCCCGGTGGAAGGGGCGCACGAGCGCGCGCAGGGCCGGGTCCAGCAGCGCCAGGGCGTGGGCCACGCCGGACTGCAGCAGCCCAAGCACCATCCCCTCCTGCTGCATCCGCCTGGTGTAGGCGGGGTCAGGCTCGCGGGAGAACGCCGCCACCAGGGCGTCGTGCACCGCGTCCCGGAAGGCGAGCACCAGGTCCCCCCTCGGCCCCCGCCCGGG
>VGRA01000486.1 GCA_016875515.1 Deltaproteobacteria bacterium
TCGGTGGAACGGGCCTACGCCGCGGCGCTGGAAGAGGGCAGCGGTGTGCTGGTGGAGCAGTTCATCCCCGGAAGCGAGCATCGGGTGCTGGTGGTGGGAGACCGCGTGGTGGCCGCCGCCCGTGGCGAGACCGCCTACGTCACCGGGGACGGCGTCCACACGGTCCAGCAGCTGATCGAACTGCAGCTGAATTCCGATCCGCGCCGCGGCCCCGGGGACGAGTGCCCCCTCAACTTGGTTGAGTTGGACGATGTTGCTCGCCTGGACCTGGAGCGCCAGGGGCTGACGGAGACCTCCGTGCCCGCCGCCGGCGTGCAGGTCCTCATCCAGCGCAACGGCAACGTGGCGCACGACGTGACGGACCTGGTTCACCCGGAGGTGGCCGAGCAGCTGGTGATGGCCGCCCGGGTGGTGGGACTGGACGTTGCCGGGATTGACCTGGTGGCCCGGGACATCTCACGGCCTCCGGGAGAGCAGGGGGCAGCGGTGGTGGAGATCAACTCCAGCCCGGGGCTGCACCCGCACCTGCTGCCGGCCACGGGATCCCCGCGACCGGTGGGAGAGGCCATCGTGAACCTGCTCTACCCTTCCGGCGCTGATGGCCGCATCCCGCTGGCGTGCGTGACGGGCACCAGCGGCAAGACCACGGTGGTGCGCGCGCTGGCCCACCTGCTCGCGCGGCTCGGCCACACCGTGGGAATGGCCTGCAGCGACGGGGTCTACGTGGGGGACCGGGTACTCGAGCGGGGGGATTGCGCCGGCCCCAAGAGCGCGGCGCGGCTGCTGCTCAACCCGGTCGTCGACGCCGCGGTGGTGGAGGCAGGGCGCGGCGGCATCCTCCGCGAGGGGCTGGGCTTTGACCGCTGCAAGGTGGCGGTGGTGACCAACATCGGTGAGCCGGACCACCTCGGGCAGAACTTCATCCAGACGGCCGAGCAGATGGTGCAGGTGAAGCGGACGCCGGTGGACATGGTGCTGCCCACCGGCTTCGCGGTGCTCAAGGCAGATGACCCGTTGGTGGCGGGCATGGCGGAACTGTCCCCCGGCGGGGTGATCTTCTTCGCGGCAGACCCGGACCATCCCGTTCTCAACGATCACCGGGACAAGGGGCTGCGGGTGGTCACCGTGCGGGACGGCAGGGTCGTCCGAGAGCAGGGCCAGGACCGCGAGGAGCTTGCCCCGGTGGTGGAGCTGCCGCTCGCCGCTGCAGCCCCCTTCCACCTGGAGAACGTGCTCGCCACCGTGGCCGCGGCCTGGGGGCTGGACGTCTCCGCCGCCGAGACGGAAGCGGGGCTCCGCGCGTTCCATCCCGGACCGGAGCAACTGCCCGGCCGGTTCAACCGTTTCGAGCTGGATGGGGCCACCGTCGTCGTGGATGACGTCCACAACGTCCACGGCCTCCGCGGGGTCATCCAGACCCTCCGGGGGTACCCCGCCCGAAGGCGCTGCGCGGTCTACTCGGCCGGTCCGGCGCGCCGGGACGAGGACCTGGTGCAGCAGGGGGTCCTGCTGGGGGGATTTTTCGACGGGATTTTCCTGTACGAAGACGCCGCGTCAGACCGCGCACCCGGGAAGACTTTTTCTTTGTTCGAACAAGGACTTGTCACGCATACCCCCTCCCCCGCCCTGCACTGGTACCCGCGCCATGCCGACGCCGTGCGCGCAGCCCTTGAATATGTGCAGCGGGGCGACGTCTTGCTGATCCAGTCAGAGGACTCGGCGGTGGACGGAGCGTTGGCGGCGGTGATGGACCGGGCGGGCCGAGCGGCCGGTTGAACCTGTCGGATCAAGCAAGAGGCATCACCAATATGGACGTCGGTTCGGTTCGCGCGCTTCGTGGTCCCAACATCTGGACCCGCCGCACGGTGCTGGAGCTGAAGGTGACGGTGGGCCCGCAGTCCCCCGTGGTGACGTCGGAGGGACTGGCGCGGTTGCAGGCGGCGCTTCCCAACCTGCTGATGCCCGTCTCGAGCCTGCGGGAGGGGGCCCACCTGCTGCCCTACCTGCTCGAGCGCACGGCGCTGGCGCTGCTGCAGCAGGCCGGGGTGACGGCCACCTTCGGCCGCACCGCCCCTGCCACCGAGCCCGGCCACTTCGAGGTTGTGGTGGAGTACGTGGAGGAGGCGGTGGGACGGCGCACGGTGGAGGTTGCGCGTGAAATGCTCGCGGCCCTGCTGGACGGGACGGCGGTGGACGTGCCGGCCACGGTGAAGGCGCTGCGCAGCCTGAACGAGAACAGCCGACTGGGGCCCACCACGGGCTCCATTGTCAAGGCAGCCCAGCGCCGGGGCATTCCCGTGCGGCGGCTCAACGAGGGCAGCCTCGTGCAGTTCGGCTGGGGCGTCCGGCAGCGGCGGATCCTGGCAGCGGAGACGGACACCACGGGCGCCATTGCCGAGTCCATTGCGCAGGACAAGGAGCTCACCAAGCAGCTGCTGCGGTCCGTGGGCTGCCCCTGCCCGGATGGCCGCACGGTGTCCGACGCCGAGGACGCCTGGGCGGCGGCGCTGGAGATTGGCCTGCCCGTGGTGGTGAAGCCGCGCTACGGCAACCAGGGGCGCGGCGTGGCGGTGAACCTGAAGACGCGCGAGCAGGTGCTCGCGGCATACGCGGCCTCCCACGAGGAGGGCTCCTCCGTCATGGTGGAGCGCTGCGCCCCGGGGGTGGACTACCGGCTGCTCGTCATCGGCAACAAGCTGGTGGCGGCGGCGCGGCGGGATCCGCCGCTCGTGATGGGGGACGGCGCGCGCACCATCCGGGAGCTGGTGGACGAGGTGAACAAGGATCCCCGCCGCGGCGAGGACCACGCCACCTCCCTGAGCAAGATCCCGCTGGACGCCATCGCGCTCGCGGTGCTGGCCGAGCAGGGGCTTGCGGCGGAGTCCGTCCCCGCCCCCGGCCAGCGCGTGGTTCTGCGGCGCAACGCCAACCTGAGCACCGGAGGCAGCGCCACCGACGTGACCGACGAGGTCCATCCGGACGTGTCTGCGCGCGCGGTGGACGCCGCGCGGGTGATCGGCCTGGACATCTGCGGGGTGGACGTGGTGTGTGGGGACATCCGCCATCCGCTGGAGCACCAGGGCGGCGTGATGGTGGAGGTCAACGCCGCCCCGGGCTTCCGCATGCACCTGGACCCCTCCTACGG
>VGRA01000487.1 GCA_016875515.1 Deltaproteobacteria bacterium
CTTGCCCTTGGCCACGTCCTTGCCGCGGCTGTCCGCGAGCGTCCACTCCAGCACCGTCCCGGGCAGCGGCCGCTTCAGCTCGCCCAGCTTCCGGTAGCGTGCCACGCCCTTGAAGTTCACCTCGTCACCGGGGCGGTAGATGCCGCGGTCGGTGAAGACGAAGCCCAGGGGCTCCGGCACCGCCCCCTCCCAGCCCTTGGAGAGGCTGAACTCGTACGGCTCGATGCCGTCGCTCCAGGTGGCTCCGGTGAAGGCGGCGTCCCCGTCCTTCTCCGCCACCACCACCACGGAGGGGCTCTCCCAGCTGCGGACCTGCGGCAGCCCCAGCCCGTCGAGCCCCGGCACGTCCGCCACGCCCGCGTCGTCCGTCACGCCCTGCCAGAGCGCCTGCCCGCCCGCGCCGAGCAGCTGCACGGACGCCCCCGCCACCGGGGCCCCGTCCGACATCCGCGTCACCCACGCGGCCGAGCGGGTGGGCCCCAGCTTCACGTGCGCCGCCAGGTCCGTCACCTGGAAGAGGACGCGCTGGGGATCCCGGTCCTCGGACTCAGGCGCCGCCACCACCAGCAGCCCCAGCCCCAGCTTCTTGTCCCCCAGCACCTCGTCCAGCTTCAGCCCGTGCACGCGGGACTCGTTGCGCGGGTAGGTGAGCGCCTCCTGCCGGGAGACGTCCGGCGCGCGCCCGCCGGGCCCGCCGCGGTAGTCCCACGGCGCGTAGACCATCTGCGCCGCCTCGGCGGGGGTCAGCTTCCACAGCTGCACGTCCAGCCGGGTGAGGTTGGCCACCTCCACCGGCAGCCGCCCGCCCGCGCCCGCCTCCAGCACCGCCTGCCTGCCGCCGCTGCTGAAGCTGGGGGAGAGATCCGTCGTCTGCACGGTGGCCTTGAACGCCGGGGCCGCCTGGCCGAACACGTCCTTCGCCCCCTCGGCAACCTCCACCGTGTACCGCGTGCCCGGCTTGAAGCGGCCGGGCACCATGAGGGTGGGCTGGCGCGCCCCGCCGTCCGGCACCCACGCCCGGTAGCTGGAGGCCCCCTCCCAGTCCAGCTCCACCGCCGGCGTCACCTTCAGCCGCTCCTTCACCGACTCCACGTCCAGCTCGTTGGTGGCCGCGAGCACCAGCGGGCCGCGCGTGCAGCGGTCGCTGCCCGGGCCGCACATCCGGGCCGAGCGGAGGGCCGCCTTGCCGTAGGTGCGGAAGGACACCTCGCGCCCGGCCTCCCAGGGCACCGTGCCCTGCTCGCCGTGCAGCTGCGGGGAGAAGGACAGCCTCAGCCCCCGGTCAAGCGGCAGCGGTCGCCCCGGCTTGAGCACGTACCGCGTCTGCGCGCGGAGGTCCGGGCGCAGCTCGGCCGGGAGCTGCTCCACCGGCCTCGGGGGCAGCCCCCGCTTCTTCCGCTCCTCCTCTTCCCGCTTGCGCGCCTCCTCCGCGAGCGACACGCGCGACGTGATGGAGAGCGGGACCGGCTCGGACTCGCCCTCCACCGTCAGGGTGGTGCCGCCAAGCAGCTCCGCGTCCTTCACCGGCTGGTCGAAGGTGAGCGTGAAGACGGCGTCCGGCTTGAGCCAGGTGTCCCCGGGCTGCGGCTCCACGTTCTGCAGGCTCAGCCGGGAGGTGGTGAAGGTGAAGCCATGGTCCTGCTCCAGCACGGAACCGTCCAGCGCCTTGAGCCCCCGGGGCACCGTCACGGTGTAGGTGGACGAGAGCGCGAAGGGCCGGGAAGGGACGAACTCCGCGGAGGCCGAGCCGAGCCAGCGCCACTGCCCCTCCACCGCCGGCGAGAGCTTCCCCACGGGGGGCGCCTCCTGCTCGCCCTCCACCATCTGGAGCGTCATCACCGGCTTGTTGAAGGTGACCGTGGGGCGGACCTCCCCGTCCACGTTCCCCTGCGGCCGCGAGGCCACCACCGCGAGCTGACCGTCCGCGCCCGGCAGGCCCTCCGCAGGAATGTCCAATGCAGGCGGGGCGGGCAGCGGGGCGAGCGCGGCCGCGGCCGCCTCGGACGTCTCCTGGCCGGTGGCCGGCCGGTTCCCGTCACCGTTCCCGGCGCATGCTGCCGCCCACGCCGTCACCGCGGCCCACAGGGCCACCCGCTGCAATGCGCCGTTCACGACCCCTGCCCCTCTCCCGCGCCGGATTGGCGCGGCGGGCGCGTTCTAGCGGGAACCGGCCCCCGGTGTCAGCGCGAGCGCGCCCTGCACCGTCCGGCAGGCGGCCTCCACCGCGGACAGCGCCAGCTGCTCCCCGGGACGGGCGTCGAAGGCGCCCCGCCCCCGGAGGTGGGCCGGGGTGCCCGGGTAGCGGGGCACCAGGTGGACGTGGCAGTGCCGGAGGACGTCCCCAATGGCGAAGAGGTAGACGTGCTCCGCCCCGAGCGCCTCCTGCTGGGCGCGCATCACCCGGGCGCACAGCGGCATGAGCACGGCCAGTTCCGCCGCGTCCAGGGTGTAGACGCCGCGGGTACAGCGCGCGGACGTGACGACCAGCCAGCCCGGCACCGGGGTGGGGCCGTCCACGGCATGGACGACGAAGGGCCCCTCCCGCAGCAGCACGCCTCCGGGGAGGACGCGCGCGCCGCGGACGACGGCGCACGCCGGACACTCGGGCAGCGACATGGCCGTGGACGTTGGCACGGAGGGGGCTTTCGTGCCACATGACGTCCCATGCACCCGGCATTCGACCCTCAGGCATTCGACGTGCTCGTGGCCAGGCTGCGCTCGGGCGACCTCAAGGAGCAGGTGGACGCCCCCCGCGGGCCGGTGGAGCCACCGCGCGCGGGGGACATCCGTCCGCTGCCCGCCCCCGGCTCGCCGGAGGAGCAGTCCGCCCGCGCGCTGGGCGAGGCTGCGCTGCGCCGCGGAGAGGTGGCCTGCGTCGTGGTGGCCGGCGGCGCGGCCACGCGCTTTGGCGGCGGGGTGAAGGGGCTGGTGGAGGTCCTGGACGGGCGCTCGTTCATTGACTTCAAGCGGCTGGACGCGCTGGCCGCTGCGCGCGCGTGGGGCCAGCCGGTGCCGGTGGCGCTGATGACCTCGGCGCTCACCCACGGGGAGATCCTCGGCACCCTCGAGTCGCAGGGGGTCAAGGTGGCGGTGCTGGGGGCGGGTGCGCCCCCGCCTCCCGAGGCCCCGGAGGTCTACCTCTT
>VGRA01000488.1 GCA_016875515.1 Deltaproteobacteria bacterium
CTACCAGGTGCTCGGGGTGCAGCGGGGCGCCTCCCAGGAGGAGATCAAGAAGGCCTACAGGCGGGTGGCGCGGAAGTTCCACCCGGACGTCAACCCCGGGAACAAGGCCGCAGAGGAGAAATTCAAGCAGGCGGGGGCGGCCTTCGAGGTGCTGGGGGATCTGGAGAAGCGGCGGCTGTATGACGAGTTCGGCGAGGACGCCGCGAAGATGGGATTCGACCCGAAGAGGGCCGAGGCCTACCGTGCCTACCAGCGGGCCGGCCAGGCCGGTGGTCCGTTTGGCAGCGGCCCGTTCGGCGAGGGCCCTGTTGGCGGCGGGCGTGCGGGCGGTGGGCCCTTCGGCGGCGGCGGCTTCGATTTCAGCGAGATCCTGGGAGACCTGTTCGGCCGCGCCGCGGGTAGCGGCGCGCGTGCTGCCCCCCAACTGGACATGGAGGCGCAGGTGCGGATTGCGTTCATGGATGCCTTGCGTGGCGGTGAGCGCCCCCTGTCCGTGGAGCGCAGCGTCCCGTGCGGGACATGCCGGGGGGCGGGGCGCGTGGGCCGCGGCCAGCCCTGCAGGGCCTGCGGAGGTGCCGGGACCCAGAGGCAGCAGCACGGCGTGACCGTGAAGATCCCTGCTGGTGTGTCCACCGGGAACAAGCTCCGGCTGGGGGGCCAGGGTTCAGTGTCTCCCGGAGGGGAAAAGGGGGACCTCTACATCCAGTTCGAGGTGGAGCCCCACCCCGTCCTCCGGCGCGAGGGGGACGACCTGTACATGGACCTCCCCGTGACCGTCCCGGAGGTGCTGCTGGGGGCGGAGTTGGCGGTGCCCACGCTCGAGGGATCGGTGACGGTGAAGGTCCCTTCGCTGTCGCAGTGTGGGCGGAAGATGCGTTTGCGCGGCAAGGGGGCGCCCCACTGGAAGAGCGGGACACGAGGGGACCTGTACCTGGTGTTGAAGGTGCTGGTGCCGGACCGCGACAGCCCCGAGGTGCGTACCGCGGCCGAGCAACTGGGGCGGGCCTACCGCGGGGACGTCCGGGCCGACCTGCGGCTGTGATGCAGGGACGCGAATGCTGCTATAGAGCGCGCCCCCTTGGTGCGGGAGGACACCTCGTCACACGGGGCACTGGAGGCAGGACGTGGGCTTGTTCGATTTCCTTGGCGGGGGCACCCCGGCCGAGAAGGCAGCGAAGCTGAAGGCGAAGGCAGTCCAGAAGTACGGCGATCCGGCCACGCGGCAGAAGGCGCTCAGCCAACTGGGGGAGCTGAAGGGCCCGGAGTCCAGCGCGGCGCTGCTCGCGCGGTTCACCGTCACGGTGGACCCGGCCACGACGGACGAGGACGAAAAGGAGCACGTCCTCGACCTGGTGAAGGCCCGGGGCGCGGAGGCCGTGGCCCCGGTCAAGGCGTTCTTGAGATCAAACGACGCGGCGTCCTCCTGGATGCTGCGGCTGCTGTCTGCCGTGCTGCCGGAGGCCGAGGTGATCGACTTCGCGCTCGAGCTGCTCGGACACCTGGGCGCCGGTTACACGCGGGATCCGGAGCGAAAGCTGGTGCTCCTGCACTTCGTGGAGGACAAGCAGGACCCTCGGATCCGGGAGGTGGCCCGGGCGTTCCTCGAGGACATGTCGGACGACGTGAAGCTGGCTGCGCTCCGGGTTCTGGAGAAGCGGCCGGACGACTCGCTGCGGGAGCCGCTGGTGCAGGCGTTGCTCCACGCGGAGACCTCCCGGCGGGTGCAGGCCGGCATCCTCCACGCGCTGTGCGCGGGCAGCTACGCGGTGACAGGCCACCGGGACGCGGTGCAAGCAGTGCTGCCGCAGGGGTGGTCCGTTGACAAGGCCGGCCAGGTGCAGCGGCGCCCCTGACCGTTGGCTGCCGGACACCGGCCGGGGAGCCGGTGCATGTCGGCGTACGGCAACGTGGCAGCGACCACGCATTCTCCTGATGCCGCGCAACCACAAACCGACAGCCACTCCCCGAACACGCCCGGCGCCCTCGCGCAGCGAGGTCGAGAGTGCGTTGGCGGCCATGGCGCGCCGGACCGCCGCCTCGCGGAGCGTGGGAGAGGCGCTGAGGGGCCAGCTGGCGGTGCTGAAAGGGCTGCTTCGCCCGAGGACGGCGTGGGTGGCGACATGGGACGAGGCGCGTGGGCTGCTCGGCGTGGAGGCGGTCCGGGGCCGGAACGACGTTCGCATCCGGGCGGTACGCCTCGGTGCGGGGCTCGTGGACCAGTCGCTCCAAGAGCGACGGAGAACGTCCGAGGGAGACGTGGAGGCGCTGCCGGTGGTGGGACAGGAGGGCCCGCTCGGGGTGCTGGTGCGGGTGGGGGCCCGTGCGCGGCTGGGAGACGAGCTGTGCGACGCGGTGTGCGCGCGGTTGGGAGCCGCCTGGGAGGTGGCGCAGTTGAGGGATGATGCCTCTCGCCGCGGGCAGGCGCTGGAGTCCGCGGTTGCGGGGCTGCGGCAGTTGGAGCGCGCGCGCGAGGACCGGCTGTCCCACGTCTCGCACGAGCTGAAGAGCCCGTTGACGGCCATCAAGACCTGTGTGGGGCTGCTGCGCGGGGGGGCCTTGGGCTGGTGACGCCAGAGCAGGCCGCGGCGCTGGACAACGCGGACCGCAACGCGGACGGGTTGGCCCGGATGATCAACGATCTGGTGCTGATGAGCCAGCTGCGCAGCGGGGAGATGACGCTGAATGCGCGGCCGTTCGGCCTGCGGGCGCTGGTGGAGGAGATGTTGGAGCGGCTGCTGGGGACTGCGGGGCTGGGGCGCGTGCAGCTGGCCCCCATGGACGGGCGAGAGGCCTACGTGCGGGGGGACCGGGAGCGCACGGGCGAGGCGCTCAGGTAGCTGGTGGAGGCGGCCATCCACCTTGGGGCCCAGTGCAGCGCGGTGCGGGCGCGGGTCCGGGTGCGGAACGGGAGCGTGGCCTCGGTGGAGCTCTCCTCCACCGGGACGGTCCTGAACGATTCGGCCATCTCGGACATGTTCGACGCCTTCGCACGCGCGCGCGCCTCGCGTCGGTTCGGGCGTGGGACGGGAATGGGCGTTCCCATTGCAGCGCGCATTTTCGAGCTTCACTCGGGGAGGCTCGAGGTCCGGCGGACTGAGGTGGGAACCGACTCCGAGGTGTTGTTACCGCTGTATGCGGGGA
>VGRA01000489.1 GCA_016875515.1 Deltaproteobacteria bacterium
CACCAGCGAGAACGCGACGGACGGCACACCCAGCAGCGTGGCCTCCATGGCCGCTGCCACCGTGCCCGAGTACGTCACGTCGTCTGCCAGGTTCGCCCCGTGGTTGATGCCAGACACCATGATGTCCGGCCGGCGGTCCCTCAGCAGGTGGTTGATGGCAAGGTGGCTGCAGTCGGAGGGCGTGCCGTCCACCGAGTACCAGCGCTCGCGCACCTTCTCCAGCCGCAGCGGGCGGAACAGCGAGAGCGCGTGGGAGGAGGCGCTCTGCTCGCGGTCCGGTGCCACCACCCACACCTCGCCCAGCGTGGACATGGCCTCCGCGAGCGCGCGGATCCCGTCGGAGAAGTGGCCGTCGTCGTTGCTGACGAGGATGCGGGGCTTCACGCGCGCTGGCCCTTCAGCGCGCCGCGGCCGGCGTAGCGCGCCGCCGTCCCCAGCTCCTGCTCAATGCGGAGCAACTGGTTGTACTTGGCCACCCGGTCCGTGCGGGACGCGGAGCCCGTCTTGATGAGGCCTGCGTCCAGCGCCACCGCCAGGTCCGCGATGGTGGTGTCCTCCGTCTCGCCGGAGCGGTGGCTCAGGATGGAGCTGTACCCGGCCTTGTGCGCCATCCGCACCGCCTCGTACGTCTCCGTGAGGGTGCCAATCTGGTTCACCTTCACGAGGATGCTGTTGGCCACCCCGTCCCGGATACCGCGCGCGAGCCGCTCCGGGTTGGTGACGAAGAGATCGTCCCCCACCAGCTGCACACGCCCGCCCAGCGCGTCCGTCAGCTGCTTCCAGCCGACCCAGTCGTCCTCCGCCATCCCGTCCTCGATGGAGACGATGGGGTACCGCCCGCACAACTCCACATAGTACTGGACCAGCCCCGCCGAGTCGAAGCCACGCCCCTCGCCCTTCAGCGCGTACCGGCCGGACCCCTTGTCGAACCACTCGGACGAGGCCACGTCCAGGGCCAGGGCCACCTGCTCGCCCGGCGCATAGCCGGCGGCGCGGATGGCCTCCATGATCACCTTGAGCGCCTCCTCGTTCGCGGGGAGATCCGGGGCGTAGCCGCCCTCGTCCCCCACGCCGGTGGCGTACTTGCCCGCCTTCAGGATCTTCTTGAGCGCGTGGAAGATCTCCGCGCCCCAGCGCAGCGCCTCCTCGAACGTGGGCGCCCCCACTGGCACCACCATGAATTCCTGCACGTCCACGCGCGTGTCCGCGTGGGCGCCGCCGTTGAGGATGTTCATCAGCGGCACGGGAAGGGTCCGCGCCTGGCTGCCGCCCACGTAGCGGTACAGCGGAACGCCCTGCTCGTTGGCCGCGGCCCGCGCCACCGCCATGGAAACCGCGAGGATGGCGTTGGCCCCCAACTTCCCCTTGGCCGGCGTCCCGTCCAGCTCCCGCATCCGGGCATCCACGGCAAACTGGTCCGTGGGATCCATCCCCACCACCGCCGGCCCGAGCATGTTGAGCACGTTCACCACAGCCTTCCGCACGCCCTTGCCGCCGTAGCGGCCCTTGTCCCCGTCCCGCAGCTCCACGGCCTCGTGCTCGCCTGTGGAGGCGCCCGAGGGCACCGCCGCGCGGCCAACCACGCCGGACTCGAGGGTGACGTCCACTTCCACGGTGGGGTTGCCGCGGGAGTCCAGGATCTCCCGGGCCACGACGTTTGCGATCTCGCTCATGGGCTGCGTCTTGTAGCGAGCGGCGCCCCCCAGCCGCAAGCGCGGTAGGCTCTCAACCCGCACATGCCTCCGCGCAAGCCCCCCAGGACGGTGACGGATGAACAGGTGCGGGACCGCGCCCGGGGCGCGCTGCTGGGCCTTGCAATGGGCGAGGCGCTCGGCAGTCCCACCCAGGGACGCGCGCTGATGGCCCCCGCCTTCCCAGAGCCCGCGGACACCCCGGAACGCGAGTTGCCCAACCTCCCACTCGGCCCCGTCGCCCTCGCTGCCGTCGCGCTGGGGCACGCGCTCGCCGAGGCCGGTGGGTACGCATCTGACGTCTCGGTGCGCCACCACCGTCAGTGGCTCCTGCGCGCCCCCGCGGCCCCCGAGATGGTGCGGGACGCGCTCTCCAACCCCCACCTCCAGCGGTTCCCCCACCAGGCCGCCCACGCCGCGTGGGTGCGAACGCAGAAGCGTCC
Organism: Deltaproteobacteria bacterium; assembly: GCA_016875515.1. Classification (GTDB taxonomy): domain Bacteria; phylum Myxococcota; class Myxococcia; order Myxococcales; family Myxococcaceae; genus VGRA01. The sequence continues at coordinate 2,135 of VGRA01000489.1, forward strand.
ACCGGACGGGCTGCCACTGGCGCGCGCCGTCCCGCTCGCCCTGCGCTACACCGGCGAGGACGCTGCCCGCTCCAGGGCCATCCAGGAGGACGTACGGCTCACCCATGCGGATCCGCGCGCCGTGCTCGCCGCGCTGGCGCTGGGGGGCGCCCTGGCCGTGGCCGTCCGGACGGCCGCGGAGGGGCCTGGCGCCTTGTTCACCGCCGCGCAGGCCGAGCTCACCCGCGGCGCGGCGCTCCTGGGGACGGTCAGCGCGGATCTCATCGCGGAGGCGCAGGCGGCAGCTTGCCAGCTGCACGAGGATCTCGCGCTCGCCGGCAAGCCCGATCCCCTGCTCTACGGCCCGGAGCTCCACCTTCACCGCTCCGGTGCGCATGTCCGGGTGGCGTTCCGGCTCGCCTTCTGGGAGGCCGCCCACGCCTCCTCGGTGAAGCAGGGGCTGCTGGACGCGGCCAACCGGGGGGGTGAGTCTTCGCTCAACACCGCCGTCGCCGGGGCGCTGCTCGGGGCGCTCCACGGGGAGCAGGGGCTCCCGGCGCACTGGCGCATGGCCGCGCGGCACATGCGCGGACCTGCACCTGCCGGCTACGGTGCCCCGGCGTGGGATCTCCCCACGCTGCTGCGTCCCTACGAGGGGTAGAGATTGACCACCACCACGCCGCGAGAGGGCTTGCCCCCTGCGTCGGTGTTGCCGCGGCGGGACGCCGGACGGCGGCTGTCCTTCTGCTCCCCGTCCTCGTCCGGTGAGGGCAACGGGAGCTCAACGACCGGGCGGTCGAGCTCCTCGCGGCGGAGGCGCTCCCTGCGCTTGATCTCCTCGATGATGAAGGCGTCGAGCATGGTGGCGACCGGGAAAACCCGTGGTAAGTGTAACGCAGCCCTTGGACTCGGCAACGAGCGGCTGCATTCAGCCTGGCCGCAACCCTGCCCCGCTCAGCCGCGCTCCGCCCGGTTCTTGAAGGATTCCAACGTCTTGGGGAGCGAGGTC
>VGRA01000490.1 GCA_016875515.1 Deltaproteobacteria bacterium
CTTGGAGCGCCCTGTCAAGCGGCGCTCCATTTTTTCCGACCGCTTGGCTGGCTGCTCCGGGCGTTGCTTCCCGCCCTGAGGGCGATCAGCGTCGGGGAGACGTTGTCTACGTTGCCTCTCCCCCTCCTGTCAACACCCCGCCGCTCTTTTTCTTCGGACGATCCCTGGGGCCCCGCAAACACCTGAAATCAGGCCTCAAGAGTCCTTCTGTCGATCATCCGCGGCGCATAAACCCCAGCTCCAGCCGTTCGCGCCGGCACCTCTCTGCGATCAGGACTGATCGCAACTCGCTGTAGGCGCGCTCGAAGTCGTCGTTCACGATGACGAAGTCGTACGAGGCGGCCCCGCGCTCCATCTCCGAGCGTGCGGCCAGCATCCGCTTGCGGATGGTTTCGTCCGCGTCGGTTCCCCGGTCCCGAAGACGCCGCTCGAGTTCCTCCAGCGAGGGCGGCAGGATGAAGACGAGCACCGCCTCCGGGTACCGGGCCTTGATGGCCAAGCCTCCTTGCACGTCAATGTCGAAGAGGGCCATGCTCCTGCGCGCCGTGGCATCCTGCACCACGGCGCGGCAGCTCCCGTAGAAGTGGCCGTGCACCTCGGCCCACTCCACGAACTCGTCCCGCTCTATCTTTTCCTGGAACGTCTTCACGTCCACGAAGCGGTAATCGATCCCGTCCTTCTCCTGGCCGCGCGGCTTGCGGGTGGTGAAGCTCACCGAGAAGGTGCTTCCCGGCGTGTCCCGGATGAGGCGGTGAGCAAGCGTCGTCTTGCCGGCGCCCGAGGGAGCGGACAGCACCAGGAGCAGGCCGCGGGCGGGCTGGACGGGCCGTTCACTCGACATTTTGCACCTGCTCCCGGATGCGCTCGGCCTCCGCCTTCAGCGCCACCACGCGCTCGGAGATAAGCGGGCTCTGGCTCTTGCTGCCCGTGGTGTTGACCTCGCGGTTCATCTCCTGGACGAGGAAGTCCAGCTTGCGCCCGGCTGGCTCGCTCAGCTTCAGCAGCTGTCGGAACTGCTCCACGTGGGAAGCCAGCCGGGTCATCTCCTCGGCAATGTCGGTCCGTTCCGCGTGAAAGGCCACCTCCTGCGCGAGCCGCTGCGGGTCCACCATGCCCCCCTCGAGCAGCTCGGCAATCCGCGCATTCAGCCGCGCGCGGTAGTCGTCCACCAGACGGGGCGAGAGCTCGCGGATCTCCCCCGCCACACGCTCCACCCAGGAGACGCGGGCGCCCAGGTCCACCTCGATGGCAGCCCCTTCCACCCTCCGCATGGCGCAGAGCGCGTCCAGCGCGTTGCCGAGCGCCAGGTCCAACGCACGCTCTGCCTGCTCCAGGTTCACGCCGCGCTCCTCCAACCGCAAGACGCCGGGCTGGAGCGCCACGTCCTGCAGCCGGATGGGCTCGTTGATGTCCGCGGCGCGGGCAATCTCCCCCAGGGCCCGGGCGTATTCGCGCGCCAGCGCCGCATCCACGGTGGGCACGCTCGCGCTGCGCCCCGCGGTGCTGCGCCGGACGAAGACGTCCACCGAGCCGCGCGCGAGCCGGTCCTTGACCTTTTTCACCACCGAGGATTCGAGCGTGCCCAGTTCCCGCGGGAGGCGGACCTTCACCTCGCAGAACTTGTGGTTGAGGCTCTTGATCTCGACGTGGAGATCTTCGTTCCCGGAGACTGCACGGCCAACGCCGAACCCCGTCATGCTGGAGAGCATGGGCGGAGGCTTAAACTGGCTTTTGCCCATCCGGTCAAGCCGCCGCTACTGTCCCGCCCCTGCCCCATGCTTCAGCACGCCGTGAAGAGACTCGAGGTGTTTGCACGCCGGCTCGGGGCGCACCTGGCCGCCGCCCTGCTCGGCACCTCCGGTCCGCGCGCCCTGGCCCCCGCCCGCCTCGGCGCGGCTCGGAAGGTCCTGCTCGTCCGCACGGACAACCGTGTGGGCGAAGCGCTCCTCACCACGCCCCTGCTGGACGCGCTGCGCGCCCAACGCCCCGATCTGGAGGTTGACCTGCTCGTGCACGCCCGGTGCGTGCGGGTCCTCGAGCGCCACCCCTCGGGCGTCCGGGTGCTCCCCCTGGACAGGACGCGGCTGTGGAGCGGGCCGTTTGCACCCGGCGTCCGCGCACTGGCCCGCCAGCGCTACGATCTGGTCGTGGACTGCTCCAACTGGACCGCGCCCTCGGTCACCGCGGCGCTTGTGTCCCGGCTCGTTGGGCGCGAGGCCGTGGTAACGGGACCTGGAGTCGGCGCTGTCCGCGGGCTGCGGGACATCCCGGTGGAGCCGCTGGCCGGGACGCGCTCGGAGGTCCTGCAGCGGTTGCACCTGCTCTCGCCGCTGCTGGGCCCCCAGCCCCTCCGCCCGCTTTCGTTCCGGTCGCCTGCTCCCTCGCCGGAGGTCGAGGCGTTCTCGGCCGCGCTCGGCGCGGGGCCGCGCGCCGTGGTCAATCCAGGCGGGCGGATGGGCTACCGGCGCGTCTCGCCTGCGCTGTTCGCGGCCGCGGCGAACGCACTGTCTGCGCGCGGCATCTCTCCCGTACTTACCTGGGGGCCGGGGGAGGAGGGGCTGGCAGACGAGGTCCAGTCCCTCGGACCAGGAATCCACCGCGCACCGCCGACATCTCTGGACGATCTTGCATGGCTCATGGCCACGTCTGCCCTGTCCGTGTGCAACAACACCGGCCCCATGCACCTGTCGGTGGCGGTGGGAACGCCCACGTTGGGTCTTTTCCTGCACATGGACATGGCCCGTTGGGGGCACCCGTCTGCCCCGCACCACATGGTGGACGTGACCGGGGCCGTGCTGGCCGGCACCGGCGAGCGGGCCGTCCTGGATGCCCTGGGGGCGTGGCTTCCCACCCTGCAGGGCGCCGGTCCCCACCCAACCACTTGAGGCCCCCTTACCTCCCCAGCTGCTTCACGAGTGCGCTGGTGCTGTGGTCCTTCGGATCTCCTGCCACCGCCACCCGTCCACCGTAGGCGAGGACTTCGTCACTCTCCGGAATACTCTCCGGGGTGTAGTCCGTCCCCTTGACGTGCACGTCCGGGCGCAGCGCGCGGATGATGGCGCGCACGTCTCGGTCTCCAAACACCACCACGGCATCCACGCACGCAAGCGCGG
>VGRA01000491.1 GCA_016875515.1 Deltaproteobacteria bacterium
CCACGGTGGCGGACCTCCAGCCCGCCGCGGGGCCCGGTGACACCTCGCCGAGCAACGAGTTCACCGTGTCCGCCACCTCCGGCGGACCGCAGCTGCGGGTGAACGACTTCTTCTACCGGGTGCCCTCGCCCGCCGTCGGCGACACCTTCTCCCTCCTCCGCGGCGTGCTGCAGTTCCGCAATGGCAACAGCAAGCTGGAGCCGCGCGGAGCCGCGGACGTGCAGCTCCCGCCGCGGCTCGCCGGGCTCGGGCCGTCCGGAATGTTCCTCTCCATGGGCGCGCTGGAGCCCACGTTCCCGCAGGCACTCACGGTGACGCTCTCCAGCGTGCAGCCCGCCGACACGGTGGTGACCGCGCAGACGTCGGACCCGGCCGTGCTGGACGTGGGGGCGGGGCAGGTGACGGTGCCGGCCGGCCAGTCCAGCGGGCTGCTGCTGCTGCGCGGCGTGTCCCCGGGCACCGCCACCGTGACCGCGACGCTGGGGGCGGACAGCTTCACCGCCCCGGTGCGGGTGCTGGGCTCCTCGGACGTCCCGTCTACCGTGACGTTCTCGTCGTCCGCCGTGTCCGCCGCTCCCGGCGGGACGGCGACGCTGACGGTCCAGCTGGACCTCCCGGCGCCTCCGGGCGGGACCACGGTGGGGCTGTCGTCGGGGCCGCTGGGCACGGTGCCCGCCGCGGTGGTGGTGCAGGAGCGGGCGCTGACCGCCACGGTCGACTTCACGGCCGGGGCCGCCACGGGCGCCGAGACGGTGACGGCCACGCTGGGGAGCAGCACGGCAACGGCCACGGTGGACATCCAGCCGTCCAACATTGCCAACCACGTGGTCATCAGCGAGCTGCAGACGGGCGGGGCTGGCTCCGGGACGACGGGGGATGAGTTCGTGGAGCTGTTCAACCCCACCGGCGCGGACGTGGCGGTGGGCGGGTGGCAGCTCGAGTACGCCGCGGCCTCCACCGGGGCGTACAACCGGGTGCTCTGCGCGTTCCCCGCCGGGACGGTCCTTCCGGCGCGCAGCTTCCTGCTCTGCGCGTCCACGGGCCACCCGGTGGCCGCGGGGGACGCAGCCCCGGACTTCACGTGGACCACGGGCCTGAGTCAGGGGAGCCTGGGAGGGGGCGGCGGGCACGTGCGCCTGGTGACGTCTGCCGGCGGAACGGTGGTGGACCTGCTGGGGTGGGGAACGGCCATCGTCCCCGAGGGGACCGCGACCCCCGCGCCGGGCGGCGGCTCCAGCCTCGAGCGCAAGGCCTACGGCGCCTCCACCTCTGCCTCCATGGCCTCGGGCGGCGGTGACGCGGACAGCGGCAACGGCACCGACACCAACGACAACGCCGCGGACTTCGTGGTGCGGTCGGCTCCCCAGCCGCAGAACGCCGCCAGCCCCGCCGAGCCGTAAGGCCGCGGGCGTCACTCCGGCCGGTCGTCCACGCCCAGCAGCTCCGCGAGGAGGCGGAACACCGCCTCGCGGTCCTGCGGGCGCAGGGCCCCGGTGTGCCGGAAGCGCACCCCGCCGTCCGCGTCCAGCAGCATCACCGAGGCGCCGGCGGCGGGCAGCTGCCCCGCTCCCGCCAGGGTGTGCTGCCAGTCAATCAGCACCGGCACGCGGTAGGCGCGCTCGGCATCCGCCACGCCGCGCTGGGCGAAGCCGCGCATGGGCCAGCGGCTGAACGGCCTCAGGCTGGCCACCGCCACCGGGCGCCCCCGTGCATCCTCCAGGACCGCCTCGAGGGGCGCGCAAAGGGCTTGTTCAGGGTTTGCCGCATGAACCGTGGAGACCAGGACGGTCCATCCCGTCAGTAGATCCATCAACAGTCCAGAATTCATGGGTTTACCTGAATCTCCGGGCGCCGGTCCGCGGATTGACAAACATTAGACAAATCATTAGACGTCATGTTCATCGCGCTAGGGGCCGCCTCTGGCCCCACCTTGGAGGCAAGAATGAACCCGTCCCCGCAGCTGGCCAGCCCCGCCGTCCCGTCCACCTCCCCTGGATGGCTGGAGACCGTGCAGGCGGGCGTGGACCGTCGCCTCGCGGAGGCCCTGCAGCTCCCGGATGAGCGGGGCCTGGACGCGCGCTGGACCGCCGCCACCGATCAGCTGCGTGGGTACGTGCTGCGCCCGGCCAAGCGGCTCCGGCCGGCGCTGCTCCTGGCCGGCCATGGGCTGGGCGGTGGCGGACAGCCGCCGGAGGGGGCCTGGCAGTTCGCCGCCGCGCTGGAACTCCTCCACACCTTCATGCTTGTCCATGACGACGTGGCGGACGAGGCGGACACCCGGCGCGGTGGGACGGCGCTTCACCACGCCTTGGCGCAGGGGCACCGCAAGACGGGGGAGGACCTGGCCGTGGTGGCGGGGGACCACCTGTTCGCGCTCGCGGTGGAGCAGATGCTCGCGTGCGGCCTGCCGGGGGCGGCCCGGGCGGCCCGGGCCTACCTGGCGGTCTGCCGCCACACCGCGGCGGGGCAGTTCCTGGACATTGACCTCGCCCGCGCGCCGCTCGCCGAGGTGACGCTGTGGCAGACGCTGAAGGTGGCCCAGCTGAAGACGGCGCGGTACGGCTTCTCCGCGCCGCTGCAGTGCGGGGTGATGCTCGCCTCGGGGGCGGCGCCCACCCCGGCGGAGGAGGCGCTGCTGCCCCAGCTGGAGCGGCTGGGGACGCGCATCGGCGTGGCCTTCCAGCTGCGCGACGATCTCATTGGCCTCTTCGGGGACGCGCAGGTGACGGGCAAGCCCGTGGACAGCGACTTCCTGCAGGGGCGGCGCACCTTCCCGCTGGTGGCGGCGTGGACGCGGGCCTCGCCCACGGACCGTGCGGAGCTGGAGCGGCTGTGGAACCTGCCGCGCGCGCAGAAGACGCCGGAGGCGCTGGCTGCGGCCCGTGCGCTGGTGCAGCGGACCGGCGGGCTGGAGGCGACGCAGCGGGTGATTGACCGGGCCAGCCGCGGCGCGGAGCGGGCGCTCGCCGCCCTCGAGTTGCCGAAGGAGGCGGCGCCGGTGCGGCAGCTGCTCGCGGCGCTGGTGCAGAAGCTGTCCCGCCGGGCTGCGTGAGGGTGCATATGGGCAAGCTCAAGGTCATCGTGGTGGGGGCGGGGGTGGGCGGCCTGTCCG
>VGRA01000492.1 GCA_016875515.1 Deltaproteobacteria bacterium
CGGACTTTTCTGGAGCCGGCAGTCGGGATTGAACCGACGACCTACGGTTTACGAAACCGTTGCTCTGCCACTGAGCTATGCCGGCAGGCGCCTTGAATAGCCGCTGGGCTCCTAGCACGGAGGCCTGGCGTTCGCGCAAGCACTTTTCACGCGGTTTTTGCCTGCGCGGAGGGCAAGCGCCCGCTTAAGTTATGCGGCCGTTCAACCCTTACCCGGAATTACATCATGGCCAAGTACACGCTCCCCGAACTGCCATACGACTTCGCCGCGCTCGAGCCGCACCTGTCTGCGAAGATCCTCGAGGTCCACCACGGCAAGCACCACAAGGCCTATGTGGATGGCGCCAACAAGCAGCTGGAACTGCTGGCGGACGCCCGGGAGAAGAAGGATTTCTCGAAGATCGCGCTGCTGGAGCGCGCGCTCGCCTTCAACGTGAGCGGCCACCTGCTCCACTGCCTCTACTGGCAGAACCTGTCCCCCAAGGGCGGGGGCGAGCCCACCGGCACCCTGGCCGCCGCCATCCAGAAGGACTTCGGCAGCTTCGAGAACTTCAAGTCCCACCTCACCGAGGCCTCCATGACCACCATGGGCTCCGGCTGGGGCGTGTTGGCGTGGGAGCCGGCGCTCAGGCGGCTGATGGTCATCCAGCTCCATGATCACGAGTCGCTCGCGGCGGTGGGCATGGTCCCTCTCATGGCGCTGGACGCCTGGGAGCACGCGTTCTACCTGCAGTACGGCCCGGCCAAGGCGGACTACTTCAAGGCCATCTGGAACGTGTGGAACTGGGCTGACATCCAGGCCCGGTTCGACAAGGCCCAGTCCGTGGACCTGGGGCTGAAGAGCGCGGCGGCGTAAAGCATCCAAGTCGTGAAATGCCCCCGGGAGGCTGTCTCCCCGGGGGTATTTTCGTGTCCGGCGAAGAGTCGTTGTGCGGCCTACTGCGAACGCCAGTAGGCGAGCAGCGTGTGGTTCGTCGCCATGCTCACGACGCTGGTCTCTGTGATCAGCATCCCGCCCGCGTTCGGAGCGGTGTACCAACCGCCAAAAAAGAGCCCCTGCATGCTGGGGACACAGAGCGGACCATAGGGGTTGCCCACGACCGCCTGGAACGTGCCCGCGCACCCCGTCCCCCCCTGGGTGTCGAACCCGACCACGACTGCGGTGCCACTGCCACTCCCGGAACCGCCGCCGGTGCCGCCGCCGGTGAGCTCGAACGTGGCGGTGACGGTGGAGGAGGCGGAGAGTGAGACGGTGCAGGTGTTGCCGGAGCCGGAGCAGGGGCCCATCCAGCCCCTGAAGAAGGAGCCGACGTCCGGTGTAGCGGTGAGGGTGACGAGGGTGCCCTGGGGGAAGGGGACGTTGCACTTGGAGCCGCAGTCGATGCCGCCCGGAGAGGAGGAGACGTAGCCGATGCCAGAGCCATCCTTCAGGGCGTTGAGGTTGACGGACTGAGACGAGGCGAGGACGCAGGAGGTCTGCTGGCAGGCGTAGCCGTCAGCGCAGACGTTGCCGCAGGCGCCGCAGTTGCGGATGTCGTCCGAGGGACGGACGCACACGGCACCGTTGGGGCTGTTGCAGGGCGTCGTCCCAGGCGAGCAGGTGATGTTGCCGCCGCCGGTGCCGCCACCCGTACCACAACCCGTACCGCCGCCCGTGCCGCCGCCGGCGTCCTTGAACTGCGCTTCAACGGTCATCGCACCCCGCACCGTCAAGGTGCAGGTGAGGTTGATTCCGGCGCCGGCACAATCCCCGCCCCAGCCTGCGAACGTGAAGTTGACGCCCGGTGCAGCATCCAGGGCCACCACGCTCCCATCCGCGAACGACGCGCCGCAGCGCGTTCCGCAGTCCACTCCGGCCGGAGTCGACCGGACGGCCCCATTGCCGGTGCCACCCAGCCTCACGGTGACGGTGGCCGGCGGCGCGACACACGTCCCACCCTGACATGCCGAACCCGCCGCGCACGCCTTGCCGCAGACACCACAGTTGAGCGGGTCGCTGCTGAGATCTGCACATGTGTTCGCGCCCGAGGGCGAGCGGCACACCGACTGGCCGGCCAGACAGCGGCAATCTCCAGGCTGGCCTGACCCCGTGAAGCCCGGGTTGCACGCGCACCGGAAGTTTTCCACCCCGTTGACGCATCCCGCGCTGGCATCACACGGGGACGGGCTGACCGCGCACTCGTCCACGTCCACGCACGTGATGCCGTTCCCGGCAAAGCCGACGTTGCACGTACAGGTGAAGCTGCCCGGTGTGTTGGTGCACTTCGCGTCCGGGCTGCAGCGGGCGGCCCCCAGCGCGCACTCGTCCAGATCCACGCAGGCGCCCGCGGAGCAGCTGTTCTCGGAAGGGCAGGCCCTGCCGCAGGCGCCGCAGTTGTTCACGTCGGACTGCAGGCGGGCGCAGTACTGGCCCGCGGGCCCCGTGCACGCCTGGGCGGGTGCCGGGCAGGTGAGCGCAGTACCGTCGTCTGCCGGGGTGCCTGCATCCGGCGTCCCCGTGCTGCCGCCCAAGCACTGGCCCGCCTTGCAGGCCTGGCCAGCCGCGCACGTCCGACCACACGCGCCGCAGTTCCGGAAGCCGGACGCCAGTTCGGTGAAGAACGGGCCGAAGGCGCCGGCACACTCCGACAGGGGCGCGCCACACGAGACGCCCGCGTGCGTCACCGACGCCTTGCACGCCCCGGACTGGCAGGACTCGCCGGCGGCGCAGGCCCGCCCGCAGCGCCCGCAGTTGGACGGATCATTGGCGAAGTCGAACACCTCGCCCGTGCGGCCGCCGCACGTGTTGTCCTTGCCGCCACACACCTCTACCTGGGGCAGCGCGTCCGGCTGCACCAGCGGGCTGGCGTTCACGCACGCCACGCGTCCCACCTGGCAGGCACCGATCCCCGCCGTGCCTGCAGGCCCCGTGTAGAAGACGGACGAGGTCCCCTCGTCCACGAGCCCGTTGCAGTTACCGTCCACCCTGTTGCACGCCTCGGCCCCACGCACCTGGCACTCGCAGCCGTTGGACGGATCCTTGTCCACGTCCACGAACCCGGTGTTGCAGGTGTAGCCGCACCCGCCACTCGTGCAGGTGGCCGCGGTGTTGGCCGGGCTGGCGCAGGCT